>DVKU01000116.1 GCA_018715825.1 Candidatus Avacholeplasma faecigallinarum | reverse complement strand
TAATTAATTGATCAAGTACATTATAACGCTAAGCCCAAAAATCAGATATGGATCTGGGCTTATTTGTCGTGTCTAACTAAAAAAATAAATCGACACTAAAAGATGTTTAAGTTGAAATTTAAACAAAAAATGAAGCCAAACTTCTTATTATGCTTGACTTTACGTAGAAATAAAGACCTCTCTTTAATCCACTGCCTTACTTCATCAATATTCATTACTTCTTATTTCTCCCCATATTCAACTGCTGATAATTACGTTTAAAAGCATTAACCTTATCCTCAGAATCTAACTGACTTACTAAATCCAATCTATTTTTAGAAACATTATCGCTTTTCTTAGCATTCCATACAATATAAAAACCGTTTTTTTCAAACCACATAAGCTCATCTGAAGTATGTATCTTTGAAAGATTATTATTAACCTCAACCTTAGCTAATAAAATTTTTCTGATCATTTTAAAATCTTTAACTGAATAGGTTCTTTCAAACAAATTATACTTATATATTTTTCCAGATTCTGACGTTACATATAGATTAATAATACCTTTATTCCTATATCCTTCCTGTTCTAAGAAATTGATTACCTTGTTCTTATCATTATTAACTGACTTTAAATCAATTATAAAATCAGAAAGTGGAAGCATATATGTATCTGAACTACTATTCGACCTTGACTTTCTAATTATTAAACCCAAATCTTGCAAAGTTTTATTCCAATTAGTAATTGTTTTTTGAGTAACTTTAAGAGTTCTAGCTATTGTTTCATTACTATAATATGAATGTCCTTCTCCATTTTTAGCATGAATTGCATAAAATACATATAAATTTATAGCAGCCGAGCCTATATATGGAAGATAATTTTCTAAAGAATTTGGTAGCATAAAATAACCTGTTTTATTATCTTTAACATACTGAATCCATTTATTATAAAGAAAAGTTGGATTTAATGGAGTAGATGAATCGGAAAGATTTAATTTGATTGACATAATTTTCCCTTCCTAATTTTTTACTAACTGTATTATCGTATTTTAAATTAAAATTTCTAAGCAGAATTAGTATAGTTTGGTTATAGTTAAATTATAGTACTTGGTTATTATTAATGTATAGTTAGTACGTAAAATAATTCCACCTGTCATTAGTTAACTGACAGAACATGTGCTTGAAGTTGCTTTCTAAACGCGTTACACTAATTTTAATAAATCCAACAACAATCGACAATAATTATTGAATTTCTTAGTAAAGATGTTAGAATAGAGAATAGTTAAGAGTGATGGTATCTCTGAGGAGACCATTGCGGGATTAAGTCTCTATTCGTTAGGATGGAGGCTTTTTTCTTGCAAAAACAATTCAAAACCTTAGATGAACAAATTTCACTCTTAAAAGAACGTGGCTTAATAATACCTGATACTAACAAGGCAAAACGATATCTATTAACGAGTAATTACTACAATATCATTAATGGATATGGTAAATATTTTCAAGATTCGCCTGATCATTACGTAACTGGTGCGTCTTTCAATGAAATTTGTAGTCTATATTTTTTTGAAGAAGAAATAAAAAAGACTGTATTTAATGCAGCCCTTCAAATAGAACATCATCTGAAATCTATTGTTGCTTATCGTTTTGCGGAACAATATCGTGACCAAAAATACGCTTTTTTAAATCCATCTTCGTATAACCCACGTAAATTGAGTGATGCATGTCGCACTATTAACAAATTTTCAAATATTTTGAAAATAAACATAAATGATCGCACTAGTTCAATTTACCATTACGTGTCAACTTATCAAAATATTCCAATCTGGGTAATTATAGATCACTTAGACTTCGGAGGATTATATCATTTTATTAAAGAACTTCCAGACCAAATTCTTAATAAAATAGCATCTGATCTTACTCCATTTTTCTTCGACAATAATGGTATTACTCTTGGTCAAAGATTTACTCCCACTATAATGCTTAGCTTTATGAAAAACATTTTGGAAATAAGAAATGTATGTGCGCATAACAAACGGCTAATAGAATTTAATTGTCATGCAGATGCTAAGTACCTTTCTGAATTGCATGATCAATATTCTATTACCGCTTCTGAAGATCGTAAAAGCTTTTATAATACCTTCATAATAATGCAGTGCTTTTTAAGCAAAACCGAATTTTGTATTTTAAATAATACTCTTAGAAAAAGATTCAAAAACCTAAATAATGATCTAAATACTATCAGTATAAATGACATTTTCCTAAAAATGGGGTTTCCTGAGAATTGGCAATTAAGATCTCCACTCCCGCAATAACTTTATCCAATTTACTGTTAATATCTTGCTCACCTTATTAGATATTAACAGCTTTTTTATTCCATCAAAAAAGAGGACATCATCCTCTTTCAATGCATTTGATATACAAGTTAGAAACATTAATTTTATTTTCTTATCAAATTTACGGGAACATATACTAATTTTTCATCTTTTTCAAGATGCCATTTTAAAGGATCAGCCACCTTTTCAATTTTGCCCTTGACTTCAAACCAATCCGCAATATCAAATGATGCCTCTTCAACTAAACCGTGTTTCTTTCAGGAACCTCAACATTTTAGCTGGTTTCCATGGCATATGTTTCTCTCCTCATTCTTTAACTGTGCATATTATAATACACATATCAAATTATTTGAGGAAAACCTAAACACCAAAAAAGCCCACCCAATACAGGATGGACTTGTTCAATGCAGCCCCTAAGCCTTGAACTAATTTTCCTGGTATGCGAGTATTTTACTTATCTCACAGATTTAACTTCCCTAGCTGCAGCGTCCAAATCTGTAGCTACAGGATAAATATGTGCATTTGGATATTTCTCTTTACAAAAATCAATTACCTCATTAATTGGAGTAGGTTGGGGTAATTCATTATTTGGTACATCATACAATGCCAATCCTAGCGTTTGCCCTGCATTATAAAGTGCTTCCACTAGGCCATGCCCCTCACTTAATGCACCCGGAACGTCAGGAAATTCAACAGTGTAATAGCCTTTTTCGCTATTCTCCGTATCATCTAAAACAGCAGGATATACTATAGTTTTCATTGTAATCACCTCAGCATAAGTATAGATAAAAATTTTTTAGATTTTTTCAAAAAAAGATGTAATATCAAGGCTTTATAACTAATTATGGATTAGTTTATGTTGTTTATCCATAATTTTATCTATTTTTTGCTCTTTACTAAAATCCAAAATCCGCTTTCTTTCATAGACAAAGAAAAGCTAGGAATCATGCAGAAAAAGCGTGATTTCTAGCTTTCAACCTTTTGTTACTCTACCTTTTATTTCGGCATCCTACTTTCATAATGTGACCAAGCTGACCAGTTTTTATAAAAGAAGTAAATCCCTCGATGAGCTGATACTCGCCACTTATTCATTTTTATAAATCCACAAAATCATCTTCATTTGAGTTTTTCATTCTATCCATTACTGTATCTAAAGTACCAGTTTTTTCTAAATACTCTAATTCTTTTAATTGATTATATTTTTCTTTATCAATTACTACAACGCCATCATTAAAACCTTTTTCTGAGTTAATTGTAATCTCTACTGGTTTTTTCTCTTGAACAATTCCTTTAATTATTCTAAAAATATCTTTTCTAAAATTAGTAGGTGTTATAACTTCCATAGCCAAGTGCCTCCATCTCTTTATATGTACATTATAGCGTACTTAATAAATAACCGCTATAATAATGATTTCAGTGTAAGTGTCAATATTTTTGCGGTAGGTTGTGAACCATTAGTCTAACCTTAATTTCTTAAATATTTATCTGATTTATTTTCCTACCGAAATCATTCAAATAGCTATGACCTGCCGTTAAACTTTCAATTAT
>DVKU01000115.1 GCA_018715825.1 Candidatus Avacholeplasma faecigallinarum | reverse complement strand
TTAGAAGCTATAAAGGCAGTAAAGCCATAACCATAGGTTGTTGATACTTTATTAGTAGCAAATTTATCAAATAGATTGGATATTTCTACTATTACACCCTGTGATTCTAGACTTAAAACAATAATAAACATACAAATTATAAATGGAATTAAACTCCAAGGCAAACGTTTAATGGCATGTAATAAAATAAAATCCTGCTCTTTTATTAAATATATTAATAATATTACAATTAGTGATAAAGCAAAAATCATTGCTATTAGCCACATTTCAATTTGAATATATGAAGCTATAGCCAATAATATAGTACATAGACCTAAATGTATTAACCCTATAATTGTCACAAACTTATTCATACCAGTTGGTAATATTGAAATGCTATCAGATTCTAAAGGTATAGATAAAGGCTTTCTAAAAATTAACATCAATAATACGAAAGCCATAACACCAACAACTATTGTTGGTATAACCATCACTGAAAAATAGCTAAAAAAAGCAATATTATAGGACTGAGCCAAATAAATATTTGTAGGATTACCTATAATAAGCATCATTGACCATGTGTTGGCAAAAATAAACTCACCAACTAAATAAGGAATAGGATTTATCTTGGCATGCTTAGAAAAATAACAAATAAATGGAGTAAATGTCAAAATTACAATGTCATTAGAAGTAAAAATGGTTAAAATTGATACTATAATGGCAATGGACAAGAAAAGCTTCTTTTGACTTCCTTTTGTAACTCTCGTAGTATATAAAGCACATCTTTGAAAAAAACCTGCTTCATCTAAAACAATTGATAAAAAACTAATTGACAAGAATAAAACTAATATTTTGATAGGATTAATGGCAGAATCATTAATAAATGATTGACCTACTGTTTTTAAATCCACCTTAGAAAAGATAAATAAAAAAATAACACCTATAATTGGGACCATCCAAAATGTTTGTAGTTCCAATTTTTTTATTCTAATAGATGGTTTAACTATAATCATTGTAACCAAAAGTAAAATAGTACAAAGACTTATTATTATTGTAGTAAGCATAACTATCACCTCAAAACCTAAATGAGTATAACATAATTTTCTCTTTTTTTAAATATATTAAAAAAATATCTTTAAAAGGTTATCGCCTTTTAAAGATATTTCAATACTAAATATTTTCTACTGCTTCATTACATAGTTTTATAAAGCTGTCAGCATCTAAGGAAGCTCCACCAACTAAACCACCATCTATATTTGGTTGGGCCATAAGCTCTTCTATAGTTTTAGTTGATACTGAACCACCATATAAAATTCTAATCTTTTCAGCTTCAGAATCAGAATAAAGCTTTTTAATTAGATTACGAATATATTCACAAGCCTCGTTAGCCATAACACTTGAAGCTACCTTACCTGTACCTATTGCCCAAATAGGCTCATAGGCTATAACTACGTTATCAATATCTTCTTTAGATACATTTTCTAAAGCCAAAGTAACTTGTCTTTCCAAAACGTTATTAGTTAAATTTTCTTCTCTTTCTTGTAAAGATTCACCAACACAAACTATAGGTTTTAAGTTTTTTTCTAAAGCCTTTAAAACTTTTTGATTGACAGTAAAATCAGTCTCATTATAATACTGTCTTCTTTCGCTATGACCAATGATAACATATTCAACACCAGTTGTTTGAAGCATTGATGCCGAAATTTCTCCCGTAAAAGCACCACTGTCATTTTGATGCATGTTTTGAGCGCCAATTCTTAAATTATCACCCTGTCTTTTAACAAGATCACGCAAAATGATTGCAGGGGCACAAATGATAGAATCTAATTTGTCTTTAGCTGGAAGCTTGTCAACTACAGAATAAATAAACTGTAAAGCTTCATCTCGGGTCTTGTTCATTTTCCAGTTCCCAGCTATAATTGGTTTTCTCACAATCAAAACTCTCCTTTTGTTATTTTGTTAAAATGGAAGCTATATCTTGGATTGCAGCCTCGGCTTGATCTCCTGTTGCTTCAATTATAACATTTTCACCACTAGGAATTGCCAAAGACATTAATCCTAATATAGATTTAACATCGATAGTTTTATTATTGTAATGTAAATTGATGTCAACAGAATACTTAGATGCAGCTTGAACTACCTTTGCTGCTAAACTAGCATGTAATCCTACTGTACTCTTTACCACAATTTGCTTTTCCATAAATAGTCTCCTCCAAAATTATAATTTTTTTATATATTATCTACACAAGTAATACCTGGAAGCTCTTTACCCTCTAAGTATTCTAAAGAAGCTCCACCACCTGTTGAGATATGACTCATTTTGTCTGCATATCCTAAAGATTCTGCAGCTGCGGCTGAATCACCACCACCGATAATAGTATTAGCATCTTTTAAATTTGCTAATAACTCACATACACCAATTGTACCAGCAGCATAATTTTTCATTTCGAATACACCCATTGGTCCATTCCAAACTACAGTCTTAGCGCCAGCTAATTCTTTAGCAAATAATTCTAATGTTTTAGGTCCAATATCTAGTCCCATATCGTCATCAGCAAAATCATCTACTGACTTAACTACACCTTTAACATCTTCAAATGCCTTATTAACAACAGCATCAACTGGTAAAACAAGCTTTCCGTTAGCCTTTTGAAGTAATTCATTAGCTAAATCTAGCTTATCATCCTCACATCTTGATGTACCAATATTCTTTCCCATTGCCTTCAAGAAGGTAAACATCATGGCACCACCAATTAATACCTTATCAGCCTTTTGAAGTAATGCTTCAATAACACCAATCTTATCTGATACCTTAGAACCACCTAAGATTGCTATATATGGACGAACTGGATTGTCAACAGCACCACCGATATATTTAATCTCTTTTTCTAAAAGGAATCCAGCAGCTGTCTCACTTACATTAGCAGCAATACCAACATTTGAAGCAGCTGCACGATGAGCTGTTCCAAAAGCATCATTTACAAAAACATCACCTAAAGATGCCCAATATTTTCCTAACTCTGGATCATTTTTTGATTCCTTTTTACCATCTAAATCTTCATATCTTGTATTTTGGAACATTAAGATTTCGCCCTCTTTTAAATTTTTAGCTGCATCTTCAAGCTCCTTACCTCTTGTTGCATTTACAAATTTAACAGGTTTCTTGATTAATTCCTCTAAACGTTTTGCTACAGGAGTAATATCATTTTTCTTTAAATCTGCTTCTTCTTTAATACGGCCTAGATGTGAAAAAACAATTGCCTTTCCACCATGATTAATTACATACTCAATAGTTGGAAGTGCTGCACGAATACGTGTATCATCTGTTATCACACCATCCTTCATAGGTACATTAAAGTCAACTCTTATAAGAACCTTCTTACCTTTTACGTTCAAATCTGAAACAATTTTCTTAGCCATTTTAAAAATCCTCCAATAAATAATTCGCTAATTTATTATTCATAGTAATTATAGCACATTTTTTTAATAATATACAATACTACTTTTTTAAAACGCTTTAATTCAAAATTTTTAATATCATATAAAAAATATCTTCAAAATAGCTTCATAGCTTTATGACAAAATATTTTAAATTTTGTACCTTTAAGCTAATCAAACTATCATGAAGATATCTAAAACTTTAATCTATTTTTTATTTTTCAAACTTTTATCTTTATAAATAATGCAACGCATAGCATTTAATACTGCTATAACGCATACACCAACATCAGCTACAATAGCCAACCACATATTAGCTAAACCTATAGCACTTAAAAGTAAAACCAAAACCTTAACAAATATGGCAAACACTATGTTTTCTAAAACAATAGCAATTGTTTTCTTGGCTATCTTCTTACTTACAAGTAATCCATTTAGATCATCATACATTAAAACAACATCAGAAGCCTCTATCGCACTATCACTACCAATTGCTCCCATAGATATTCCTATATCAGCTCTCATTAAGCTTGGTGCGTCATTGATTCCATCACCAACAAAGGCAACCACGTCATTTTTATTTTTATTTTTTATAATATTTTCAAGTTTTTCAACCTTATTTTGTGGTAAAAGCTGAGAATAGCACTCTTTAATATTAAGCTTATCCTTAACGTTTTTGGCGACTAAATCATTATCGCCTGTAAGCATAATGGTATTGCATCCAAGACTATTCAAATCGGAAATAGCCTTATAAGTAGTTTCCTTAATCTGGTCAGAAATTAAAATACTACCCATAAACTCATTATTTTTAGCAACATAAACAACTGTTCCAACACCATGATTTGGTTTAAATTTAATATTATATTTTTCCATTAATTTTTGATTACCAACTAAAATGTTTTCCTCTTGAACTACTAAACCATATCCTGGCAATTCCATTGCTTCATAGGTTGAGTTAATATTAGCATTAACCTTTTTTAATATACTTTTAGCTATTGGATG
>DVKU01000114.1 GCA_018715825.1 Candidatus Avacholeplasma faecigallinarum | reverse complement strand
TATAAGATAGCATCCTTAGAATCAACGATTTCATCAGTTTGATCAGCAACCATATCCTCATCATCTTGTTCTAATAGTTCTTTTAATTCTTCTTCACTTAGCTCTTCAAAATTGGAATTTTTAGTCATAATTTCTCCTTTCTAGGCAGTAAATATGATTTTTAATAAATCAAAAATTCTATCCTCTTTTTTTGTTAAGTATAGGTAACCTATTAAAGCTTCAAAACCAGTGGCATCTAAATAATCTTGAATGTCCATATTTTTTCTACTAGTGTGAACATGAGAATTTCTACCACGCTTAAAAATTTGAATTTCTTCCTCTGTTAAAATATTACTATTTAAAAGCTTATGCATAAAATTAGCTTGACTTATCCCACTAGTATATTTAATAGTTTGCTTATGCAAATCATTTACCTTACAATAGCCTTGATTTAAAACAAATTGTCTTACATAAAGCTCATAAACAGCGTCACCAATATATGCTAAAGATAATCCATTAAGCAAATTAGCCTGCATTATAGTATATTCCATTCGCTTAATTTTAATCTATATATATCAGCCTTAGCAAAATCCTTATTAGCTCTAGCTTCTTGCCAAGCTTTATAAACGTTTAACTGTTCATCTGTCATAGGCTCTACAAATAAAGATATTCCCAAAACATCTAAGATAGTTTTTAATGTATTTTTAACAATAGCCAATTGAGTGTATTTTTTGGCCCTTAAAGAGGTATTCATTTCCTTTATAATATTATTAATTACTGTTAGAACATTTTGAACATTAAAATCCTGATTCATAAATTCCTTAAATTCATTAATATATTTTTCGTCTATAGCATCTTCTATAACATTATTAAATTGTAGTTCATATAAAGCCTGTTTATATGCTCTTTGCCATTTTTCATATTCCTTTTCATATTGCTCTTTTAAGGCTTCAGAATAAGAAATTATACTCCTATAAGGTGCAAATAAAATAAGGCAACGTAAAATCATACCATCCTTTGTTGAATTTAAATCCTTTACATACAAGCAATTTCCTAAAGACTTACTCATCTTTGCCCCTTGTAAATCTAATCTACCAACATGAATCCAATATTTGGCCAAATGATGATGATATAGGGCCTCACATTGGGCAATTTCATTCTCATGGTGAGGAAATTTTAAGTCCATACCACCACCGTGAATATCAATTTCGCCATTAAATAGCTTGTGATTCATAACAACGCACTCAGTATGCCAACCAGGTCTTCCCATACCAAATGGTGAATTCCACTTTATACCCTCATCAGTTTTTTTCCATAATGCAAAATCTAAAGGATTTTCCTTATTGTCATTAATAGAAATTCTAGCACCTTGATTTAAATCCTCGCTAACCTGATTAGATAAGCAACCATAATCGGCAACCTTAGAAACTCGAAAATAAACATCACCATTGGACTCATAGGCATAACCTGCATCAACAAGCTTTTGAATAAAATTTATCATTTCCTCTATATAGTCTGTAGCATGAGGAATAATGTCAGGCTTATTACTACCAACCTTTTTAACAGCCTCAAAAAAGGCATTTTCATAAAATGAGGCAATTTCGTGTTCAGTTTTATTTTCTTCAATCGCCTTTTTAATTATTTTATCATCTACATCAGTAATATTTGAGGCATAGGTAACATCATATCCTAAAAATGTTAAATATCTTTTAAGCATATCATAAAAGATTACAGGTCTTGCGTTTCCAATATGAATATAGTTATATACTGTTGGGCCACAAACATACATATTGACCTTTCCTTCATGAATTGGCTTAAACTCCTCTAATTTATCAGATAATGAATTATAAATCATTAGTGGCATAATATTATCTCCTTTATATATAGGAAAAAAGAGCTCACGCTCTATTTTTCTACTCTTTAGTAAGTAAAGTATTTAATGCTTGCTTTAAGCTATCACTTAAAACATCAGCAGCATTAGATGATAAATTGTTTTTATCTATACAAGAATCCTTGATTGATTGTAGTTCAACCTCATCAGTAATATTTACTAATACATCTTCATCATCATCATTTTTGGTTTCATATTTAGCATTAAATACAAAATCAATTTTATCTAACTGAGCCCCTAAATTATTAACCTTAGAAGCATCCAATCTATTTTCAGCAACAGTTAAAGATATAACATAGTCGCTATATGAATCTTGCTCATCTACAGTAGTTTTTTCTACCATAGCTGCTACATAAACACCTGTAGTTTTAGGATAATATAAACAGTTGTTAATACCAAAGGCAGAACTACGGACACTTCCGATAAAGCCACCTACTCTTAAAACATCTGCTATTATTTGATCCTTAGCTTTAGTTATATAATCATCTGTTAATTCAGCAGCAACAACATCGATATCAGCATAAGCAAAACAATTTTCAACATTACATTGGTTTCCAGGATTTCCACCAATGAAGCCTCCGACATAAAGCTTATTAGAAATTTCTTGATCTAAAGCAGAATCAATTTCTAAACGATAAACATCAATATCAACATCGCTATATGAGTTAGAAACTTTTCTAAGTGAAGAATTAGCTCCAATAAAACCACCTATATACATTGTTCCGCTATAAACAGTAGCTGAGCTATTTTTTATACCAATTGCAAGCTTACCAGAAGCAACAGATTGATCAACTAAATATTCACCAGTTAAATTGGCAACAATTAAACCACAATTTAAAACCTTTGAGGCCTTTTCAATCTTAATATCTGCATTAAGCATCTGACAATTCTCAATTGAGCCACTTCCTTGTGTCTCACCAATCAAACCACCAACAACCAAATTATATGAGGTAGTTGACTTTTCGCCATTGTACATAAAATCATCAACAACAATATTTTTCAATGTAGAATCTTTGGCAAATCCAGCAATTACTCCCGCAAATTGAATAGTTGTTGTAGATGTTAAATCCACATTTTTAATATTCAAATCACTAATTTCAGCACCATCTAAATAACCAAATAAGCCCGAATGCTTCTTAGCTGCTAGTGTAACATTAGAGATTGTATGATTATTTCCAAAAAATTTACCACTAAAAGAGAAGCTTTCAGTAAATAAGCTTATAGAACCTGACTGAGCAAAATCTAAATCAGCATCTAATCTATAATAAGCATCCTTATCATTACTCATAGCTTTAAAATCATCAACTGTTTTAATAGAAATAGCTGTTTCCATAGAGTTGCCTTCATTTTTAGTAGTAGCCTCAATGCTATCTAATTCTTCCTCAAAACCATCGATAGAAACAAATAATTTTAAAATATATTTAGTGTTTTGAGTTAAATTTTCAAATGTTACTTTACCAGAAATATTATTTTCAACTTTTACGCTTAAATAGGTTTTGTAATTTTCATCTTGATCATACAATTTTACTGATACAGTTGTATTAGAATCACTAAGCTTTTCATTTTCCTCAAAATCAGCAGTTACCTCTAATTCTGTCCTAGTTGCTTCATAGGATAACTCACCAATTATACCTGACTTTCCATTAGAACAGGCCATAACGCTAAAGATGGCAGCCAGTATAAATATAAATGAAAATAATTTCAATATTTTTCTCATAAATTATCAACCTCAAACTTTTTAAAATA
>DVKU01000113.1 GCA_018715825.1 Candidatus Avacholeplasma faecigallinarum | reverse complement strand
TAAAATTGATCTAGCTCATCAAGCAATGGGGAAGGTTCTTTTTCAGCAAAATTAATGCAAAGCATTTCTTTTGCTCTGGTCATTCCTACGTATAAAATACGGCGTTCCTCTTCAATGGTGGCTGATACTTTCATAATTTCGTGATAGCATTTCCATAAAGTTTCATTAATAATTGTAGAATCTTTACTATAAAAGCCATTAAAGATTTCCCCTGTATTTGGCATATCACAATATACCATTATGTTTGCTAACGAAAGATACGTTTGTAAACTAGAATCTACTTTAGCTTTGAAAGTTTTATAAATCATATTGGACGGAAAATCATAATTAAGAGTTATCCAACCATCTGTTACACTATCTTTAGTTTCTCCGTAAAGAAACACTTCATCAAATTCCATTCCCTTGGCTTGATGAATAGTTAATAACTGTACCCTACCAGTCGATTTTTTATGCCTTAAGTCATTAAATTGCTTCATTCTATCTTTCTCGTCATTAATAAAATCTAAAAAAGAATGGTAATAGTACATTTTAAAAGCTAAATGGTCTTTTACAACGTTTAGTTTAGGTCTCGATATAATACGTTTTCGCATATAGTAATTTAATCCATATGATAATAAATCATTAATTTTATTAAAGTAATTGACTAAATCAAATTCATGATCTCTTCTTTTCTTTTGAAGTTTAACATAATCAATTATTTCTAAAGATGTCTTAATTGAATTAAGTAAAAGATCGTTGTTAGACACTTTTTGCATATCAAACATGGACAACGAACTAGATAAAAAGTCTTCTAAATCATTTTTAGAATTACCGTAATATTCTTTACGAAATTCAGTTAGGAATTTTTTAAACTTGGTAAAGCCCATCCATTTGGCAGATTTTATATAATTCTCTATATCATTGTCAAAAAATGCCGTCATGATCCTTAAGTAAACTTGATAGACTTTATTTTCTTGTAAACTTTCAATTTTCCCAGCAACATTATAGGTAATATTGCTTTCAGTTAGTATATCGGCTATTAGATTCTTTTGAAAATTGTATCTTACTAAAACGGCAATTGTCTTTTTAGTATTATGAACCTCAAAAAATAGCTTCTTAAAGAATCTTTGATCTTGAAATCTACGTTTAGTACTGTAATCACCGTAGCATAGACCCGAATCTGATTTATTAGCCTTAATTAACTTATGTAACCGATATTGATTTCGCTCTATCATAGGTAAAGCACTTTTTAAAATATTTCCCCTAGTCCGATAATTAGTCGATAAGTTAAACACCTGTGCATTAGGGACTAATTTATCGGCAAAATTAACAATAAAATAGGGACTACTGCCACGAAAAGAATAAATGCTTTGATCATCATCGCCTACGACGATTAAATGAGTGTGAATTATTTTATGAAAAAGTGTATGTATAATGTGCCACTGTAAGTAATCAGTGTCTTGAAATTCATCAATAAAGACCTCTTGATAACGATTAACAGAATTTACGATCTCGTCTCTATGATCTCCTAGAAGAGCTTGCATTAACTTGACTTTCATATCATTAAAGTCAATAACATCGTCCATCTCTTTTAATTCTTGATATCGCTTAATAGCTATTAGATATCTTGAAGAAAAGTGTTCATCAAGGTTATATTCAGAAGTTGTAGAAAGAAGGGCAGATAAAGATTTATTCTTTTGATTTTCTAATAGCTTTTTAACGCCTGGATTTTTTGAGTTAACAGACATTCCATCAATGCTATAGCCTTTACTAATAAGTTGATCATACATTTTGAAGATAATATTCAGATCTTCTTTATTAGTGATATCCTTATTCTTTAAGTTACTGGGAATAAAGCGCACTATATCTTGATAGTACTTAGTTGGATTAGTACAAACGCTAGCTGTAGAGTAGGCAGATAAACACCTTAAACGACTATAGAAAAAGGCCTCAAAAGTACTAAAATGTGGTTGTCCCCAATATCCTACTTTAATAGAAGGATGTTGTCTTACTATTCGAGCTCGTAATTTTAAATATCGATGTTCCATCTCTTTCTGGGCTTTTTTTGAAAAAGTTAAACATAATACATGATC
The DNA here is from genome assembly GCA_018715825.1 of Candidatus Avacholeplasma faecigallinarum. Classification (GTDB taxonomy): domain Bacteria; phylum Bacillota_I; class Bacilli_A; order Acholeplasmatales; family Anaeroplasmataceae; genus Anaeroplasma; species Anaeroplasma faecigallinarum. The sequence continues at coordinate 2,305 of DVKU01000113.1, read as the reverse complement.
GGGCATTATTTTATCAGTTAATGCATCGAAGATAATAGAAAAAATCATCACACTGGTTTTGCCTGAGCCTGCACATGCGTTAATTAACGTAGATTTATTTGTATGTTCTTTGACGCATATTCTCTGCTCTTGAGAAAGCTTATAACCACATGCGTCTTCAATAATACTAATTGCTGATATATCGTCCATTACTTATCCTATTCTAGAATACCTACAATTTATCAATTTAAATTTTATCATTTTCATAGAATTAGAAGAATACTTAAAATTTTCTACAGAAAAACATCAATACTTTGAAGCTTACAATAATTATTACATTAACTGCTAAAGAATTAATTAGAGTTAAAATAAAAAAGTATATTCTAAATGAAGTGAGACCTAAAAGTGTCTAACTTTTAGGTCTCAGTTCAGTTTTTAGGGATGCTTTCGCCATTATGCAGGCTTTCTAATAATTAGGAATGATAGTACTATCTTTGCTAAAACAACCACCTCGTTTGCGCCAATAATAGCAAACATAATTTGAATTACTTTAGCACTAATAAATCCTGTTGCAAATAGGTGGATTACCATCACACCAGTAATAACGATTATCAGAAGGGTTAGGATAAGCAGATTCCTTAAGTTAATCGCATATTTTTTACTGATAGATAAATAGTAGTCTGCTGTAATAGCAATGACACCTAGTTCGATGCCACCACCAATAGCAAACAAAATCAGAAAGACTGCATACAAAAGCGACATTGTATGTAACGACATTTGGAGTTCCTCCTTTCCATAATTTATTTTATCTTTTATGGCGTAATTACCCTGAGCTGTCACAATTTGTAGGAAAATAGTACGGTCATATTTCTAAAACATTACCTGAGACTGGCTAACAATCTGCTTTACCATTTGTTTAACTATCTTATCATTAGCTTGGGTATTAATTAGGCCCTGTGCTTGCTTCAAGTTTTCAATTCCTACTGGATCTAGCTGCTTCTTATTAGCCACGATGTAACCAGTAATGATTAACCCAGCAAAAGAAGCCTGAAAATCATAATCATTTTGTAAACGGTCATAGTTTGCCATATTGTTGTCTAATTTATATTCGGGATATTTTTGATCATTGTTATAATAGGTTTCTTTATTCACGGTATTGTTTCCTTTCTATGCTGTATTTATAAACAGACTTTTTTGTAAGGTTTTTAAAAGGCCCTTCACAACGAAAGACCTTCATTAACAAAATTTATTTTTGATTGTAAAAATTAGCTAGTTTTGAGAAAGGATTATCCATATCTTCACTTTTCTCACCCTGAAATTTTTCTTTAAACCAATCAAAAGCCAAAGCATACTTAATTTTAGTGATTAATTTACGAATTTGTTTAGGTGGTAAATCGAGCTGCTTCGTATTTACAAAATTCTCAAGTGAGCTGCTAGAAATGAAACAGTGCTTAGCAGAAGGATGATTTTCCTTCACCCCGACTTCTTGTTCTTTACGTTTCCCAATAACAATTAATTCATCAATCCATTCGGGATGCTTTTTTAGGAATTCAATTCCTTCAGCCATATTTTTCTTTTTAGCTTCTTGCTGAGCCATTTTTGCGTCTTGCCAGGCTTTTTCTTCAGCATGATAATTCAATCGCTCGTATTTTTCACTATTTTCCCATTCATTACCTTGATGGCATTCAATAGATAAAGGATTATCCTGATTATTTTGCCACTCCTCGAATGCATCCATAAAATAAGGTACAAAGGGTCTTTTCGTTTTCATGTAGAAATTATAATTAAGATTCATAATCATCCCAATTAAAACTTGATGATCTTCAGGTAGTGGAATAACTTCACGATTCTCAATCAGTTCTACTTTAGTTGGATATGACAATTTATAATCTTTTTTATCTTTATTAATGTAGCCTTGGGTATACTCAACTACTCGTCCATCAAATTGGATCTTGTCTCCTGAATGCAATAAGCCCAAACTGGTAAAACTTTTTGTTAGGTTTAGCCAAAGATGATCAGTAACCGATCTAGGTTTCTCAGGATCATCAATTATCTCAACTTGTTTGACAACCATTGTCGGACTGTATAGTTCACCTCGAAGCTTATCGTGATACCTTTTATAACCATATTTACCAAATACGGCTCTAAAAGTATGACGCTCCTCAGAACCGATTTTATTCAAAAATTATCTCATTTTTATAATTCCTTTATATTACTCATTTTAGTTTTATAGTTCTTTTATAATTTTTGTGCTTGATACTTACCATAAACAAAGATAACTTGCACATAAGGACATGATTTAAATGAGCGATAAATTAATTAAAAT
>DVKU01000112.1 GCA_018715825.1 Candidatus Avacholeplasma faecigallinarum | reverse complement strand
GCTATGTAATTTGTGATTCCATTTTTTTGTGCGTGGAATTGGTTAAGAATAATGACTATGTTCTTTTAAGTTATATTCACATTTCAAATCCTAATGAAAATATTAAAACGCAAATTAAGGCTTTATATACTCCCTGCGAGGTAATTTATCCAAATTATGATAATACATTACTCAATGTAATATCGGAAATTAGAAACAATTATGGATATGATGCTAAATATAGGTCATTTAATCTTTTTGATAAGCCATATTCAAAGGTTGTTCTTATGATTTTAGATGGCTTAGGAACAAATGTGTTAAATAGTAATTTGGATTCAAATTCTTTTTTAAGAAAAAGTTTTGTAAATAGTTGTCAAGCTATTTTTCCCTCAACAACTGCTTGTGCTACAACTACTATTAAATCGGGTTTAACCCCTATTTCTACAGCCTGGTTAGGATGGGAAAACTATTTAAAGGAATTAAATCGTAATGTTGTTTTATTTACAGGTGTTAATTACTATAATGATGAGCCAACTGGTGTACTTCCCGTTAAATATATTCCTTACAACATGTTTTATGATGATATGGACGTTGATGGCTTTGTAGTTGAGCCTGATTTTTCAAATCCTAAATATAAATTTGATGATTTACTAAAGAAAAGTCTTAACATAAATCATAAATATCCTAAATCGATTCAATATGTATATTATCAGGAGCCAGATGGCTTATTACATAGTTACGGTTGTTATTCTTTACAAGTTAAAGATTTCTTAAAGGAAATTGACAATAAGATAAAAAATTATGCCAACAGTTTAGATGATGATACAATATTGATTATTAGTGCTGATCATGGACATACTGATGTTAATCCTATAGATTTTTATGCTTGTAAGCCATTATTGAGATTACTAAAAAGGCCACCTTCAAATGATTCTCGTTGTATAACATTTAGCGTTATAAAGTCAAAGGAAGAAGAGTTTGAAAAATTATTTAATATACTATTTGGTAGTATTTATAGGCTATATAAAAGTCAAGATGCTATAGATATGGGTTTTTTTGGTAACAAAAGTGATTTAATAAATCCAAGATCATATGATTTTTTGGCTGATTATGTGGCTATAGCTAATAATAAATATTATTTTAACTATAAATCTATTGATAATCATATTTTTAAAAGTCATCATGGTGGAATAACCAAGGATGAGATGATTATACCTATATGTATTTTTAGAAAGTAGTGATTGTATGAAAAAAGAAATTATTGAAACCTTATCTAATGGCTATGTGATGGGTAAAATTAAATGTATTGTAGAATCTAAAGTAGAGACTAAAAATACTACTGTCTTTGAAATTGAAAAATTTGATTTAGCTATAAAAAAATCATTATTACAAATAGCTAAACTAAAAGAATCAAATCAAAATATGCAGGATTATCTATCTATTCAAGAATTAATGATTAGTGATCCAAGTCTTACTAAGCAAGTTCATAGCTTCATCGAGGTTAATAATGTATCTGCTAAGGATGCTGTTTGTGAAGTGATGGCTGAATTTATGGACGGACTTAAAAAGTCAAGCTCATCCTATTTAAAGGAACGTTCTACAGATATGGAGGATGTTTTAAATAGAATCGTTGAAAATCTTAACGATGTGGTTGAAAAAAAAGAAAGTGAGCCTTATATTTTATTTACTAAGACATTATACCCTAGCTATTTAATTGCTAATATGCATAACATATTAGGTATTATAACTAATTATGGAGGATATACCTCTCATACAGCTATATTATGTCGTTCTTTAGATATTCCATTTGTAGTTTGTGATGGTGATTTTGTTGAAAATAGCTTAGTCATCATAGATACTAGAAAAGGACTTGTGATTACAGATCCAAGTGAAGATGAAGTAACGAGATGTAGGATTAATATGGAAAAAAGAGGCTCCTTTGAAAAGAAAGCAATTGCTCATCCTGGATTTATGTTTTTAGCTAATGTTAGCTCTAATTTAGATTTAAGCAGAGTCTTAGATTATGGTTTTGATGGTATTGGTCTTTATCGTACAGAAATGATTTTTATGAATACACATAGACCATATTCTATGAATGAACAATATGAGATTTATTTAGAAACTGTTCAAAAAATGCAGGGTAAAATCGTCTGTTTTAGGACGTTTGATGTTGGAGATGATAAGCAGCTTCCATACTTAAAAACTTTTAAAAAGGGTATTGATAATTATAAAAATAATCCAATTTTATTTATTGAGCAAGTTAGTGCTATTTTGAAGGCTAATATTTATGGTAATGTTAGAATTATGTTTCCGATGATCGAGTCTAAAGAAGAGTTTTTGTATTTAAAGCGTTGGGTTTTAAAAATTAGAGAGGAAAACCAGTATAATATGCCTAAAATTGGCATGATGCTTGAAACTAAAGAGGCTTTAGAGCATATAGAGGAATTTAGTGATGCTGATTTTATTTCCATTGGTACTAATGATTTAACTAATCAACTATATCAAATTAGTCGCGATGATGGTATAGATAGGATGGATAGCTATTTTGCTGATTTATTAGTAAAGCTTAAAAAAGTTGTTAAGTTTTGTGATGACAATAATATTTGTTTATCTGTTTGTGGAGAATTAGCCTCAGTTACTAATGCTGCCATTTCATTTTATAAAATAGGCATTAGAAATTTATCAGTTGCACCATCAGCTATTAGGATGCTTAATATGGTTTACGACGAATATCAAAAAATAAAGGAATAATATTACAATTAAAGTAAATAATATAATTGTCAAATCTTGACAAATGGAGTGATAAAATGAAAGAGACAGGCGTTGTTCGTCGTCTAGATGAATTAGTAAGAGTAGTTATTCCCAAGGAAATCCGTAGTAGACTAAAGATAAAGAATGGCGATTTGGTAGATATTTTTACAAATAATGAAGAAATTATCTTGCAAAAATATCATCCTCTTAGTCGAGATATATTACCTATAAGGTCAGTCTTAGAGGCCTTTAAAAGGGTTTATAATGTTGATTTCATTTTATTTGATTCGTCTAAGGTTTTATATTCTACCTATAACGAAATATCAAGTGGTGAAAATATTAATCAAGAATTTATTCAAAAAATTCAAGTTTATTTGGATAAAGAGTTGTCTTCAAAATTAAATATAAATATCATTGAAAATTATAAGCTTGAAAAAGATATTTTTATTCAAAATATTCAGATTGATTATGAAGATTTTGGATATATTGCTATATGTGATGATATGATAAGTAAAAAAGATAAGGACACTATAGAAATTATAAAGCTTTATTTTCAATATATTCAAAATTAAATTTAGAGCTTGTAGGAAATCCTAATTTGAAAAAGTATGTGGACGTGATAATTAAGGTGAACCCTTAAAGTTGGACTAGTAGAAAATACTAGAAAGACTTATGGGGTTCACTATATATATCACGCCCTTTTTTTATTTAGAATTTACTTTTATGTAAAATTTTAGTATAATACTTGTGTGCGTTTTACGTAATACAATATTTTAACTGGAGATTATAAATTATGAGTACATTAGTGGTTGTAGGCTCTCAATGGGGCGATGAAGGAAAAGGTAAAATTACAGATTATATGGCTCAAGAGGCTGATGTTGTTGTAAGAAGCCAAGGTGGAAATAATGCAGGGCATACTATTACATTTGGTGGTAATAAGTTTGCATTAAGAAGTATTCCATCAGGAATATTTAATCCTAAAATTAAAAATGTAATGGCCAATGGTATGGTTATAGATCCTAAGCAAATGCTTGAGGAATTACATGGATTAGAGGCTAGAGGCATAAAGGATTATCAATTGTTTATTTCTAATCGTGCCCATGTTGTTTTACCATATCATCAACAATTAGATGGTGCGATGGAAAAATTTAAGGGCGATAAGAAAATTGGAACTACTAAGCGTGGAATAGGACCATGCTATGCTGATAAGGCTAATCGTATAGGTATTAGAATTGCTGATTTAATTGATCCAATAGCCTTTAAGCAAGCTTTAAAGGATGCTTTAACAATCAAAAATATGGAGCTTCAAATGTTAGGTGAAAAAACCTTTGAATTCGAGCAAATATATGATGAATATAGTAAATATGCTTTAGAAATTAATCCTTTTGTCTGTGATACCTCTTTATTGCTAGAAGAGGAAATTGAAAAGGGATCTAAGATTTTATTTGAAGGTGCTCAAGGAGTTATGCTTTGCCTTGATCATGGTACCTATCCTTATGTAACATCATCTTCACCAACAGGTGCTAGTGTGCCATTAAATGCTGGTATTGCTCCTAAATATATTCAAAATGTATTAGGAATATGTAAGGCTTATACAACAAGGGTTGGTGAAGGACCTTTCCCTACTGAAATTGATGGCGATATTGCAACTTATATTCGTGAGCGTGGTCATGAATATGGAACAGTAACCAAAAGACCTCGCCGTGTTGGTTATTTAGATTGTGTAAGTTTAAATTATGCTAGAAGAGTATCAGGAATTAATTATTTAGCTATTATGCTTTTAGATGTTTTATCTGGCTTAGATACTTTAAAAATTTGTTATGCATATGAAATGGATGGTAAAATTATAAATACTGTTCCTGCTTCTTTATTAGAATATGAAAAATGCAAGCCACTATATATTGAGCTTCCTGGCTGGCAAGAGGATATTTCTAAAGTAACTTCTTTTGAAGAGCTACCTATAAATGCCCAAAATTATATTAAAAAGATAGAAGAATTAACTAAAACTGAAGTAGCCATTTTCTCAGTTGGACCTGACCGTCTTCAAACAATTAAATTGAAGGAATTATTTTAATGAAAGAATATATTTTAGTTTCAGCCTGCTTGTTAGGTAGAAATACTAAATATAATGGTAAAAATAATTTGGTAGATAATATAGAAGCTTTAAAGTCTAAGTATAATATATTACCTATATGTCCGGAGGTAAGTGGTGGATTACCTATACCAAGACTTCCTAGTGAGGTATCTATTGATAGGGTTATATCTAGCTTGGGTGATGATGTTACTATTAATTTCTATAAGGGTGCCAATATTACTCTTAAGTTAGCTTTAAAGTATCATGTTTCATTTGCTATATTAAAAGATGGATCTCCATCTTGTGGTAGCAGCTATATTTATGATGGAACATTTACTCATACTAAAATAAATAAAATGGGTATCACTGCTAAAATTTTAGCTAGTAATAATATAGCCATTTATACCGAAAACGATATTGAAAAGCTTCTAAAAAAATAATGTTTATATTTCAAATTAGGGTACTAGTATAGGTGCCCTTTTTTAATTAGGTATTAAAAATTATATTTAAATTTATTTGTCATGAACTAATATTGAATAAAATCAATTTGTTTTTTGATTATGTATCATATATTGTGAATCTATATTGACTGATTTTTTAGCTTATAACCATTATTTTTAGTTTTAGAGTGTCATATTTTCATTTTAAACTAATTGTGTATTCCTATACATTTACAAATAAAAATTGATTTTAGAGGGTTTATATTGAAAAAAAGGGTATAATGTGATATAATATCTAGAAAAGGGGTTTTAAAATGAAGACAGTCAAAATTAACGATGAATACATAACTTTACAACAACTATTAAAAATGGAAAACATCATATCTTCAGGTGGAGAAGCTAAGTATTTTTTAGCTGAAAACCCCGCAGTAGTTGATGGTGAGATAGAAAACAGAAGAGGCCGTAAGTTATATAAAGATATGGTCATTAAAATTGGCAATGAAGAATTTGTTATTAAATGATAAAAAAAATAAAATTACAAAATTTTAGAATTTTTGATGATTTGATTGTTGATACCTCTGCCTCATTAATCATTATAAGTGGCAAAAACGCTACTGGAAAAACATCGCTTTTAGAGGCTATATATATAGCTTCAACATCTAAAAGTCATAGAACTAATATGCTTAATACGGCTATAAAAAATAATTGTGATTTTGCAGTAGTAGAAATAGATTTTATAAAAAAGCTTAAGGTTGTTATTTATAAAGAGGGTAAGAGTTGTTTTATTAACAATTCTGAGGTTAATAAAATAAGTGACTATATAGGAAATCTTCATGTTGTGATGTCATCACCATTTGATTTAAGTTTAATTCAAGGAAGTAAAGCTGTTAGAAGGCACTTTTTAGATTTAGAGTTGTCTTTATTAGATAAAGAATATTTAAGACAGTCATCTATGTATAAAAGATTATTAAAGGAAAGAAATGAAATTTTAAAAGCTTCTAGTATAGATTTTAAATATTTGGATGTCATCACTAAACAAATGGTTCAATGTCTTTTATATATCTATAAAGCACGTGTTAAGTTTTTAAATGATTTAAATGAAATTTTAGTTGATATTACTAGTTCAATGAAGATTGAAAATATAAGATTAGATTATATCAAAACATATGAAGATGATATTTATTCATCATTTGAAAATAAAAAGAAAGTCGATTTAGCTAACAAGGTAACTACTATTGGCACTCATCGAGATGATTTTGATATATATATCAATGATTTAAAAGCTAATGTGTATGCTTCTGAGGGACAATGCCGAATGATTTGTATAGTAATTAAATTGGCTCTAAAGGAATATATAAAAAATATTTCCAAAGTCGAACCAATACTATTGTTAGATGATGTTTTTGCAGCCTTAGATCAAAAAAGAATTGTAGAGCTTACTAAATATGTTTTAAAATCACAACAAGCTTTTATAACTACAACATCAATTTTAGAAATACCTGATGAACTATTAAAACAGGCTTTAATAATAAGAATGGATAATAAAAAGGAGAATAGAGATGGAAAACAACAATAATAATTATAGTGCTTCTAATATTCAAATTCTTGAAGGATTAGAGGCTGTAAGAAAAAGACCTGGTATGTATATTGGCTCAACTGGACCAAGAGGTTTACATCATTTGGTTTGGGAAATAGTTGATAACTCAATAGATGAGGCTTTGGCTGGCTACGCTGATCATATTGAGGTGGAAATATTACCAGATGATGTCATTTGTATAACTGATAATGGTCGTGGTATGCCCGTTGATATTCATCCTAAAACTCATAGACCAGCTGTTGAAACTATTTTTACAGTTTTGCATGCCGGTGGTAAATTTGATGGTAGTTCATACAAGGTTTCTGGTGGACTTCATGGTGTTGGTGCCTCTGTTGTTAATGCTTTATCTGAGTGGCTAGAGGTTACCGTTCATCGTAATAATAGGGAATATTTCCAACGATATGAAAGAGGCCATGTCGTTTGTGATTTGAAGGAATTCGGGGAGTCTAATCACACTGGTTCAAGGGTAAAATTTAAGGCTGATAAGGAGATTTTTACTGAAACTACAACCTATGATTATGAAACCTTAAGAAGTAGAGTTCAACAGTTAGCCTTTTTAAATAAAGGAATCCGTATATCAATTCGTGATTTAAGAGGAGAACAAACTATTGAAAATGAATATCATTATGAAGGTGGTATAAAAGAATATGTTGCCTTTTTGAATAAGGATAAAAAGGTTATAAATGATTCTATTATTTATTGTGAAAATGAAAAGGATAATATTCAGGTGGAAATAGCCGTTCAATATAATGAAGATTATACTACAACTATTTATTCATTTACTAATAATATTCATACTCATGAAGGTGGTACTCATGAGGAAGGCTTTAGAATGGCCCTTACTAGATGTCTAAAAAAATATGCTGAAGATAATAAGCTAATAAAAAAGGATGAGGAAATTAATAATGAGGATGTAAGAGAGGGTTTAACAGCCATAGTTTCTATTAAGCATCCTAATCCTCAATTTGAAGGACAAACTAAAACTAAATTAGGAAATACTGAGGTTCGTGCGATTGTATCTCAAAGCTTTTCTGAGGCTTTAGATCGATACCTATTAGAAAATCCTAAGGAAGCTAAAGCTATTATTGATAAATGTTTATTAGCATCTAGAGCTAGGGTAGCAGCTAGAAAAGCCAGAGAGGCAACTCGTCGTAAGTCGCCATTAGATGGCTTAATGCTTAATAGTAAGCTAGCAGATTGTCGTTGTAAGGACCCAGCTAAATCTGAGATGTATTTAGTAGAGGGAGATTCAGCCGGTGGTAGTGCTAAATCAGGACGAGATAGTGAGTATCAAGCTATTTTACCATTACGTGGTAAGGTTTTAAATGTCCAAAAGGTTAGATTAGAAAGAGCTTTATCAAATAATGAAATCTTATCTATGATTCAAGCTATAGGTACAGGTATTGGTGAAGAATTTGATATTACTAAGGCTAGATATCATAAAATAGTAATTATGACCGATGCCGATGTAGATGGTGAACATATTTGTATATTGTTATTAACATTCTTTTATCGTTTTATGCCACAGCTTATTGAAAATGGTTATATTTATGTGGCTAAACCACCTCTTTATAAGGCTCAGTATGGTAAGCAAGTTAGATATGCTTATTCAGATGAAGAACTAGAAAATATTAAGGGTGAATTCCCTGATAAAAAGCTTGATATACAGCGTTATAAAGGTCTTGGTGAAATGGATCCTGAGCAGTTATGGGAGACCACTATGGACCCAGTTTATAGAACCTTAGTTCAGGTTCATCTTGAAGATGCTATTATAGCAGATCAAACATTTGAGATGTTAATGGGTGAAGAGGTTGAGCCTCGTAAAAAGTTTATTCAAGAAAATGCGCATTATGCGAACAATTTAGATGTATAGTGGTGATGATATGAACGAAAAAGATTTAGAATTTGATCTTGCTAATCAACAGCATGATAAGATAGAACAATTAGATATTAATCAAAAGGTAAAAACATCCTTTTTAAATTATGCCATGAGTGTTATTATAGCTCGTGCCCTACCAGATGCTAGAGATGGCTTAAAACCAGTTCAGCGTCGTATATTATATGGTATGAATGAACTAAAGGTGTTTTCTAATGTTGCCCATAAAAAGTCTGCCCGTATTGTCGGTGATGTTATGGGTAAATACCATCCTCATGGTGATTCATCAATCTATGAGGCTATGGTTCGTATGGCTCAAGACTTTTCTTATCGTTATACTTTAGTTGATGGTCATGGAAATTTTGGTAATATTGATGGTGATGGTGCTGCCGCTATGCGTTATACAGAAGCACGTATGTCCAAAATTTCTATGGAAATGCTTAGAGATATTGATAAAAATACAGTTGATTTTTCCGATAACTATGATGCAACAGAGGTTGAGCCTAATGTTTTACCAGCAAGATTTCCAAATTTATTGGTAAATGGTTCTACTGGTATTGCTGTTGGTATGGCTACGAATATTCCTCCTCATAATTTATCTGAGGTTATTGACGGTGTTATAGCTTTAATTCACAATGAAAATATTACTAGTGAGGAGCTAATGCGTTATATTCCAGGCCCTGATTTTCCAACAGGAGGATTAATATTGGGACTTACAGGTCTTAAAAATGCTTATACAACTGGTAATGGCTCTATTGTCATCCGTTCTAAAACTGAAATTGAGCATATGAAAAATGGTAAAAGCCATATAGTTGTTACAGAAATACCTTATATGCTTAATAAAACACGTTTAATCGAACGAATTGCTGAGGTGGCAAAAGAAAAGATTGTTGACGGTATTACTGATTTACGTGATGAATCTAACCGTAAGGGTATTAGAATAGTTATTGAGCTTCGTAAGGATGTCAACCCTGAGGTTCTTTTAAATAATCTATATAAATACACTCAGCTTCAACAAAGCTACGGTATGAATATGATTTGCCTTGTTGATAATAAGCCTAAGGCCATTACTTTAAAAGAGGCTTTAGAGGTTTATTTAAAACATCAAATTGAGGTCATTACAAGAAGAACCCAATTTGATCTTGATAAAGCGTTAGCTCGTATTCATATTTTAGATGGTTACATTATAGCTCAGGATAATATCGAAGAAATTATTCAAATTATAAGAAGCACAAACGACGGTACTGAAAAAGAAAAGCTTATGCAAAGATTTATGCTATCTGATTTACAGGCTCAAGCTATTTTGGATATGCAATTACGTCGTTTATCAGGTTTAAATAGAGATAAGATTTTACAAGAACATCAAGAACTTGTTGTAGCATGTGAAGGCTATAGAGAAATTTTAGGCTCTACTGACAAGAAAAAGGAAATTATTGAGACTGAACTTTTAGATATTAAACAAAAATATGGTGATGCAAGAAAGAGTGAAATTTCTTTACATACCGATATAAACATCGAAAATGAAGATTTAATACCAAGAGAGGATGTTATTATTACCATTACTAATAAGGGTTATGCTAAACGTATGAAGCAGGATGCATATAAGACTCAAAGCCGTGGTGGTGTAGGAATGAGTGGTATTAAAACAAACGAAAATGATGATGTTAGCTTTATATTACCTACCTCAACCCATAATCACTTATTATTCTTTACTAATAAAGGTAGAGTTTACACTATTAAGGGCTACCAAATCCCAGAATGTAGTAGAATTTCTAAAGGTATTCCTTTAGTAAATACTTTACAATTTCAGCCTGATGAGTCATTAGCTGCTGTTACTACCGTTAAAAGCTTAGATGATGATTTATCATATTTATTCTTTGTAACTAAAAAAGGAATTGTTAAAAGAACAGTATTATCACAATTTAAAAATATTAGAACTAATGGTATAATTGCGATCAATCTTTCTGATGATGATGAATTATTACAAGTAGAGGTTACAGATGGTAGTCGTGAAATTGTCTTAGGAGCTTCTAATGGTAAGGCTATTCACTTTAATGAAAATGATGTTCGTCCTATTGGTCGTAGTGCGGCTGGTGTTAGAGGTATGAGTTTAGGTCCTGCTGACAAAATAGTTGGTGCGGCTATTGTAACAGATGAATATAATCAAATTTTAGTCGTTACCGAGAAAGGCTTTGGTAAACGTTCTACTATCGATGAATATCGTTTACAAGGTCGTGGCGGTTCAGGAGTTAAAACACTTAATGTTACCGATAAAAATGGAGCTTTAGTAGCTTTGAAGAGTGTTAATGATATGCAGGATTTAATTATAACAACCGATAAGGGTGTAATAATTCGTATGCATATTTCTGACATATCTCAAACAGGTCGTGCTACACAAGGAGTTAAGCTTATAAGACTTAAGGATGACCAATCTATAGCTACTGTGGCAGTAGTTGCTCATCAAGAAGAGGAAAATGGCGAAGATGTAGCATCCCAAGATTTACAAAACACTATCAATAAAGAGGAAGTATCTGAATAAAAATAAATACTAGTGCTGTATTATTTGGCACTAGTATTTTTTAAATTTTAAAAAAATCCAATAAAACACGGTTGTAAATTTGTATAATATTATGGAAGTTGGTGTAGTATGCAAGATGAAGAGCGCATAAAGGAGCTTTTTAGGCATTTAAAAAATAATGAATTAAATTATTTTGATGAATTTTATAATTTGACCAAACAAAGTGTTTTTTATATGGCTTATTCAATTTTAAAAAATAGCGATTTATGTGAGGACATTTTACAAGAGACCTATTTAAAATTTTTAAAGCATATTAATAGAATTCACTTAGAAAAATCTATTATAGGTTATTTGTTAAAAATCAGTAAAAATTTGAGTCTTAATCTTTTGAAAAAAAGAAGCAGGGAAACGGTTATGGAGTTTGATAATGTTTGTGATAATGACACAAAGGAACAAGATAACTTTGAATTATTAGAAAAAATCAGCCAAATTTTAAAGCCCCAGGAGTTTCAAATAGTTGTATTGCATGTTATTAATGGATTAACCCACAAGGAGATTGCTAAAATTACTAAAAGGCCATTAGGTAGTATTACCTGGGCATATAATAATGCGATGGCTAAGGTGAGGAGGGAATTACAAAATGAAGATTGAAGATAAAATTAAACAAGAAGCTTATAGCTACGATATTAAAACTTCATCAAGTGATATCTTAAATCAATTAAATAAAAATAATAAACCAGCTTGGTATTTAAAGTATCGCTATGCGATTTCATTTTCATTAATAGCTATAATAGCAGTACTTATAATTATTCCAACACTATTTATAAACAAAGAAAATAACAATGGAAATAATAATAGTGTTTATGTAGAAAACACTAGTTCTAAATTAAATGATACATCACTTCTTTCAGCTATGTCTTTTCAATTATTTTATGGTGGATCAATGTTTGATGCCACTAATAAATCAACTTCTACTAAGTTAGGTATTGCTAAAGTAACTACAGAAGATTTTAATAGAGCTCAAGCAAAATATGAGGAGATTTATCCTATCATACAAACTATGTTTAATAATAAAAATGGGCTTTATTCTTGTTATGAATCCTGTGATTTTATTTATGAAAATAATCAATATAGCTATTATATGCAAGTTGCTGAATTTGGTATATATTTACAAGATGATATAATGAATACCGATAAAAGAATTAAAGCTTTGTATTTTTTAAACGATCAATATTATCTTGGCTTTATAGAAGCCTCTATAGAAAATGATGAGGCTGAAGTTGAAATGAGCTTTACAAGAGGTAATCAGGTTATAGAAATTGAAAGAGATTTTGAAAAGGAAGAATTTTCTATTGAATATTCAATTTATGAAAATAATAAAAAAATTGAAACATATGAAATAGAAATTGAATATGAAGATGATGAGCTTATATGTGATTATGAATATGAAAATAGTAAAACAGTTTTACAAATAGAAACTAAGAAAATTGATAATTCTTATTTGATATCATATGTTGAAGAGAAAGAACGTAACATTTCTTTAGAAATGATTATGACGATTGTTGATGGGAAACATTTTTATATATTAAATTAAAAAAAATAAAAAAAATCCAATAAAGTAATACTCCTTAATTGTATTATTGGTGAAAGGTGGTAAATACAATGAAAAAAATATTAGTAGTTTTAGTTATATGTTTTGTTAGTTTTTTAAGTTTTGGCTGTAGTAGAAATGTAAATGAAAGTGAACAAGTTACAGACAGTAAGATGCAAACACTAGCTGTAGGAGCTATTACATCAATAGAGGCTACAAGTGTCTTTAAAGGCTCTACTGTAAAGACTATGAGTAACACAACTGAAAATTCTGTTGATCCTAGTATTACTTTATTACAACAATCACAGGCCTATTTATCTGATGAAATAAAAGTAGAGACATTAGAATCTGATAGGGATGGTTATATTTATAAGCATGTAGTAACCTTCTTAGATGAAAATTATACTATGTATGTTAAAAATAAAAGGGTTGAAACAGAGTCTGAAGAAGACGAGTTAGAAATAGAAACAAATTATTATGGTATTGTTATCTATGAGGATAAGGAGTATCGTTTTACCTGTGAAACTGAATATGAAGAGGATCATGAAGAGACTGAAGAGCAATTAGAGTA
>DVKU01000111.1 GCA_018715825.1 Candidatus Avacholeplasma faecigallinarum | reverse complement strand
GATTGCAACCTTTATAATTTATAGTTTCCTCACAACCTACCTGTTTATAGTCCTCAACCCTTAGATTTTAGAGTTTCGGTCTCCCCTACAACCCTTTTAATTTAGAGAACCTAATATTTTAAGTATTTTTAGAAAATAAAAAGGCAGTAAATAATTATACCGCCTTTCTATTTATAAAATTTCTAAGATAAAATTAATGCATAAAGATTAGTATTAGTTGTATCCTTAGTAATTGTATGAGCTCCAGCTGAAATAGTAATTGTTAAAACTCCATCTGCTGGAATATCATAACTTACATTGTCAACCTTAATTTTTTGACCTGGTGTAACATGTAATGTTAATGTACGCTCTGTCTCAGTGTTAAATGAAATTGACATTTTAGATTCCATTTTTAAACCCATAGTATATGATACACCACCAATTGTCGCAGCTTGCTCTTTGTAATCACAATCTCCTGATAATGTAACTAAGTTATTAGAAGGAGCACCTGCAAATGTACATACAATTTGTTGATTTAAAATCTCATCATATGCTTCTCTAGCAGCTACTAAGATACTATAGTTAGAAACTTGAGTCTTTTCAGTTTGAGATAATCCGTTATAAATTGTCTCAGCCTCAACAATTGTTGTACCTGAAGAAGTTGTAACCTCACCAATAGAATCAATTAATTTAACCAAATATGTAACCTTAATATTAGATAATTTATCTGTATTGGTAATCTTTTCTTGCTCTGATGCAGTTAAAGAATTATATGCATCTAATGCAGCCTTCATACTATCTACATTTGTCAAATCAGCAGCATCTATTAAATCAATAACATTTTGAATATTAACTAAACTCTCATATTCTTTTTCTGCAGCAACCAATACTTGATAATTAGTTATTTGATTTTTCTGAGTTGAAGAAAGAGCATCATATTCATTACGAGCTTGTTCAATAGCTTCTTTACTATCAATTGTTACTGTACCAATAGCATTAATCTTATTGATACAAGATGTTACTGCATAACTTTCAAAGGCAGCTTCAGCACTAACTAAAACATTATAATTAGAAATTACAACACTTGAATCTTTAGCTATTAAGCTGTTATATTCACTACGAGCTGTACTAATAGCTGTACCACTATTTTCGTTTACTACACCTATAGCACTAATTAGTGACTCAACCTTAGCCTTTCCTAAAGAAATATAAGTCTTATAAGATGAATCAACCTTAGTATAATCTACTTGTGCTTGTAATTCGCTTCCAAGATTTGTATATGCTTCTTTAGCATTACTAATAGCTTCATAGCATTCATCAGTATATGAAATACTATCAGGTATCAAAGAAACTAAATTATTATATTCATCAATTCTTTGTTGATTTAATTCTTCTGAGTTATAAAGTGTAAATGTTAATGAAGTTACTGTTGTTTCTTTGTCAAACTCGCCAGATACAACATAATATAGGCCTGGAGCAAGGATTGCTTCACCACTACCATTAATCATAACTTCACCATTAGCTGATACTACATGACCATCATACAATGCTGCACTAGAATCAGTCATAGCAATCTTGACTGTGGCATAATCAGTTAAGCGGAAGGTAATACCTTGACCTTTAAATTTGTCTTTACCAGGAGTTGAATAAATAATACCTTGAGCATTAGTACCTATTTGTGCTGTATAAGATCCACTTGATAAATCAATAGAGTCTTCAACATTATACTTATTAGATGTTGAATTAATAGAGAAAGAAGATTTGTCAAGTTTTGTTCTATAATATGAACCTGAAGAAGCAACACACTCATTTCTTGCTGTTGTAGCATCAGTTAAATAACAGTCAGATTGACCTGTTTGAGTATTATAATAGAATAACTCTGGATTAGTATCAAAATTAGCATAACTTGTACCATTATATGCACAATTACTTGAAACTTGAGCATCTCTTGAGTCTACTGTAAAGCTTAAAGCACTATTATCTTCGAAGCATGCTAATAAAGTATTACCATACATCTTAGCAGCTCCACCACTCTTGCCATCAAATACATTTTTACATCCTTCATAATAATTATTTTCTGCATACATATAGCAGTTTGCACGAAGAGATGTAACATAGCTTAATGAAGCCTTATCGTCATTAGGATCTGCATAAATATAGTTGTTATAGAAGTGAACATTAGCTTGACGTAGAAGTGGAATACGAGAACCACAGTTATACCAAATGTTATGATGCATTGTAATATTATATTGTAATGAATCATTACTAGAACCAATTAGGTTTGTCTTATGACAATATTCAAAATAACAATATGCTAATGTATAATATTGACCACGCTTGAAGTCACATGAACCATCACCCTCGGCCTTATCGCTTTCAGCAGGGTTAGCACAATATCCTGGCAAGAATGTAATATGATGGATCCAGCATCTTTCAACTGAAGCAGTAATTACGTTACCTTCCTGAACACCTTCCATACCAATTGCATCCTCTGGATATTCTGTAAATGTTAAGTTTCTTACTTCAAAGTTTCTACCTCTTTCACCTGTAGTGTCACCACAAATGAAATGGAATCCCCAACCTTGAATTACAGCATCAAAACCAACACCTTCAATAGTAACATTCTTCAAGTCCTTCATTCTAGCCATATGGCCATTATCACCAACACTACCACCTTCATTAGTAGAATCATATGCTGTTAAACCTTCTGGTGTTGTAACAGTACCAACAAAACGAAGAACGATTGGATGATTTTCAGTTACACTATAGAATCCTAATTCTTTACCATTAGAACTATATGTGTTACTTCCAGCCTTAGTATATTGAGTGTTATTTAACCACCAACCAATTCCTGAAGCCTCTTTATTACCCCAACTATTAGAAACTTCATTTGGAATGTTAAACATATACTGTTGTAATTCAGCAATAGTTGACATTACTGTATCTTTATTTTCATCAGTTACATAAATAACTATTGCATTATCCTTTAATGTACCATCATCATTATATGCACCAACACCCTCAGTGTTATTAAAATGTGCATAACCTGATCTATCATAAGCTGCAACAGAAACCTTGCAAATTGTAGAAGCACTTCTATTTTCAGCTGAACCTATAATTGGAACTATTTCAATATTATAAGTACCAGCCTTAAGGCCCATTAAATCAGCACGATATTCATTTGTAGATGTTTGTTGAATATAAACAATCTTATCATCTACCTTAGTGTAATCAGTGTAGTCCATACCCTTTAAATAAATTGCATAATTTGTAGCATTATTTACCTTATTCCACTCTACATATGCACCTTCATTTAATCCTGCAAATTCAGTAACTTCAACTTGACCATTTTTAATAATAGACTCGTTTGTACTTGAATTGAAATCTTCTATTAATCCTTCAATTGCAGAAATTGCCTCATCATACTTACTTAAAACTTCATCTTTAGTTGTTGCGGCATCAACTTCTTGTAAATAAGCAGACTCTAAAGACTCAATTTGAGAAACAAATTCAGGATCAGAATATATTGCTATAGTTGAATCAACATACTGAGATATTTGTGATTTAACAGTTTCCTTTAACTCCTCTATAGTTGTTTCAGCTGAACTTACAATGTTATCAATATTAGCTTTAGCCTGTGTTAAAGCTAAATTAATGCCATCAATTGTAGTTTGTGCATTAATTGAATTAGTTCCTAAAGTCTTAGCATCATTAATCTTAGCTTTATAGCTTTCTAAATCTTCAACAGCTTCACTAGTTAAATATGCAATTTTTTCTTCAGCATAAGTATTTAACTCATTAACAGCCTCCAAAGCTTTATTTGCGACTATCATAGCATCACTTTCAATGCCATCTAATGCATCCTTACCAGCTTGTAATGCTGCTTCTACCTCTTCAGTTGTTGAAGCATTATCAATAGCTTGATTAGCAGCTTCAATAGCACTTAAGTAAGCCTCACTATTAATTGTGTAATCTGCTGAATTCTTATAGCTTGCTAATTCTTGCTTAGCTTCATCTTTTTCTCTAGCTAATATTTCTTCATCAGTTTCAAGAGCATCTATTTGACTAGTAGCTTGATTGTAGGCTTCTTGTACTTGATCAAATGATGTTGAAGCATCTATAGCGGCTTTTCCAGCCTGAATTAAGGCATCTAAAGCCACAGAGTTTTGTTGATATAAATCTTTATTTACATAGTTTTCTAACTCTTGCTTTTTAGCTTCCTTTTGGCTTGTTAATACAATATCAGCTAGATTAGCCACTGCTTCATCGTAAGCTTGTTGCATTAATTCTACTGTTTCTTGACTAGCTATAGCACTCTTTCCAGTATCTAATGCTTGTTGCATTTGTGTCTCTATTGTAGGGTAATTTACACCTACATTATAACTATCATATACTGCCTGTAATTGATTTTGTAGCTTTGTAGCATATTCCTCTAATGTATAACTATAGTTTATTACAGCCACATTATCTACAGTCATTCGCTTTGCCCCTGAGTCACTACTTACTAACTTAAATCCAGAAACTGAAGTAATTGTTGTTTGTAAATCAGTTACAAATGCTTGATCATTGATTGTTATAGTTAATTTTTGAGTAGCCAAATCAAGCTTATAATAAATCTTATAAGTTGTATTAGAAGCAGCAATTGTAGACTCTGGAACTACAACACTTCCCTTATCGATTCTGTACTTCAATGTTCCATTATCAATTCTAATTCCAAATACCTCATCAGTACTTGCTGCTACAGCATCAGTTCCATATAATTGGAAGAATGTCCAACTATTTCCTTGTGATATTAAAGTTGTCTCTAAATATCCCTCTACTACGCCTTGATTAACCTCTTTACCTAGAGCTGCTGTAAAATGAACACTTCCTACGCTTGTATTATCTATTAGTTCAGCCTTACCATTTCCTAGTTGAACTGTTGCTTCATTTCTAGATACACCTTTACCATAGCTTTGAACAATTCCAGTTTTATTTGTCCATGATACAAAATCTTCAAGCTGATCTGTTGCACTATATTTATTGAAATCTTCTGCTATGATGACATTTTCCTTATCACTTGTTAATTCATCATACTTAGTCGCATCTCGCCACTTTGCATATAATGTAATATCCTCAGTAACTTGTGATTGGAAATCATATGGTGTTGTTAAT
Source organism: Candidatus Avacholeplasma faecigallinarum (assembly GCA_018715825.1). Taxonomy (GTDB): domain Bacteria; phylum Bacillota_I; class Bacilli_A; order Acholeplasmatales; family Anaeroplasmataceae; genus Anaeroplasma; species Anaeroplasma faecigallinarum. Next base: position 3,415 of record DVKU01000111.1, on the reverse strand, counting down.
TTATCATCTATATACCAACCCTCAAATACTTTGCCTTGGTATACTGGTATGCTTGGTTCACTTACTACACCTAGATATTCTACCTTTTGGCTTGCTATTACATTTCCTCCATTTGTATTGAAGGTTACTGTATATTTATTTATCTCCCACTTTGCGTATAGAGTCATATCGCCTCTTACTGTCATTGTGGCAATATCAAAGACATTTGTAAAGCTACTATCACTATACCAGCCTATAAATGTATAGCCTACCTTGATTGGATCGGCAACTACTACTTTATCGCCTACTTGTAATTCCATTTCTTCGATTGTGCCAGCACCATTTGTCTCAAATGTTACTACACATGTTGTATCAGCTACCCATTTTGCATATAGTGTTATATTTTGAGTTGCTGGTGTATCAAAGCTATATTCCTCTTGGAATTGCTCATCTATATACCAACCAGCAAATTTATAGCCTTCATATGTTGGTGGAGCTGGTCTTGTAAATACTTCATTATATTTGACTGTCTCATCAGCTACAGCACTTCCACCATTTTCTACATATGTTACTGTATATTCATTAATCTCCCATTTTGCATATAATGTGATGTCGTCTGTTATAGCTTGAGTTTCTATGTCAAATTCTGTTTCTAATGCCTCATCACTATACCAACCTACAAATGTATAGCCTACTTTGGTAGTCTCTACTGCAGTTGTTATTAGGTTGTTCTTTTGAAGCTCAATTGGAGCAATTGCAGTTCCTCCATTTGTTTCAAATGTTACTACACACTCACTATCTGCTACCCACTTTGCATATAGTGTTAAATTATCTGTCACCTTTGTATTAAAATCATAAACACTTGTTAATTGAGAATCTGTATACCAACCAGCAAACTTATAGCCTTCCTTAGTTGGATTTGCAGGTTTTTGAACTAAACCTTGATACTCTACAGTCTGACTAACTACTTCGCTACCTTCATTTGTATTGAAAGTGATTGTATATTCATTAATCTCCCATTTTGCATATAATGTTAAATTATCTGTTGCCTTTGTATTAAAATCATATGCTGTTTGTAAATTGCTATCTGTATACCAACCCTTAAATGTATAGCCTTCTTTAGTTGGATCTTCTGGCTGTGTAAATACTTCATTATATTGTACAGTCTCATCAGCTACAGCACTTCCGCCATTTACTTCATATGTTACTGTATACTCATTAATTTCCCATTTTGCATATAATGTTAAATTATCTGTTACCTTTGTATTAAAATCATATGCTGTTTGTAGATTGCTATCTGTATACCAGCCCTTAAATGTATAGCCTTCCTTAGTTGGATTTTCTGGCTTTACTACTACGCTATTGTAGTCTACCTTATCACTCTCTACAGCACTTCCACCATTTACTTCATATGTTACTGTATACTGATTAATTGTCCACTTTGCATATAATGTCATTGATTCTGTAATTGGGGTATTTGCTATATCAAAGCTCTCTGTTAAATCTATATCACTATACCAACCAGCAAATGTATAGCCTTCCTTGGTTGGATTATTAACTGGATTTAATTTACCATTTGGTGCTACCTCTTGTGAAGCTATTGCACTTCCACCATTTGTATTAAATGATACATTAAACTTGTCCTCATCTACCCACTTTGCATATAATGTGATATTTCCCTTAACTGGTGAATTAAAATCATAAACTGTAGAATAACTACTATCACTATACCAGCCAGCAAACTTCTTACCATCCTTGGTTGGATCTTCTGGCTTTGTTAATAAATCGTTATACTTTACTGTCTGGCTTGCTACAGTACTTCCTCCATCAGTATTATATGTTACTGTGTATTCATTAATCTGCCACTTTGCATAAAGTGTTATATTTGCAGTAATGGCTGAAGATAAACTAAACTCATTGCTAAAATCAACATCTAAATACCAACCAACAAATGTATAGCCTTCCTTAGTTGGAGCACTAACACCTGTAATTACACCATTGGCATTAACCTCTACACTGTTAATTATACTTCCTCCATTTGTGTTGAAGGTTACAGTATATTTGACATTTTGTGGTTGGTCTTGTCCATTTTGTTCTTCATCGCCATTTGGATCGTCATTTGGATCTTTGTTAATACTTGGATCTTCAATGGCTTTACAAGACGCAATACTCAATGCTGCACCAGCTACGAGTAGTCCTCCAATAATCTTTTTCTTTCCCATAATTTTTCCCTCTCTTTTCCTTTAATTCGAAAACGTTTTCACGATTTTTTAAAATTATACCATATAATGAAAACGTTTGTAAATAGTTTTTGGGCATTTTTTGTTAAATAATAATATTTAGTATATTAAATTAAGGGGTTGTGAAAATACAGCTATAAAATAAAGGGTTATTTGAAACTATAAATTATGAGGGTTGTAAATACAGTAAAAATAAAGGTAAAAATATAGAAAAGTCCTCCAAGTTGTATAATAGATTTGACTAAGAACTATTATCTACACTGGAGGACTTTTATGTTAGAATTTGATTTCCTAAAGAGATTAGGAATAGAAAAAAAATTAATACGATTGATTGTAAAAAATCATATTCTTTCTATGATTCCAACACTAATAATCTTATCATAGAATTATATTTAAATAAAGATTATTGTAAATGCGAAACATGTGCTTCTTTATTTATACGGGTACAAAAAACATTTGTATCTACTGTAAAAACTCAAACCGCTGAAGCTTGTAATGCTTTAGTTCATGTCCATCGTCGTTCTTATATATGTGATAACAATCACGTTCATCGACAAGATAACCCTTTTACATTTGAAGGTAGACGAATCACTATTCAAAAAGATATTGGCATATTAACAGATTTACGTGATATGACTAACACTTTCACAGCTGTTGCTAAAAAATATCAAGTATCTACTACTTATGTTATTAACTTATTCGACAAAAAAGTTGAGTTAAAGAGATTGAATCTACCTGAAGTTTTATCTATAGATGAAGTGTATGGTCGAAAATTAACTTATAAGGGTTATTGTTTCGTTTTATATGCTCCACAATGGAAAAAAATTGTTGATGTTCTAGACTCTCGTAAAAAGCTTGATTTAATTGATTATTTCGCTAGGATTAGTTTAGAGGAAAAGTCAAAGGTTAAATATGTAAGTATGGATTTATATGAAACATACAGAATTGTTATCAAAAAATGCCTTCCTAATGCCATTATTTGCGCCGATCCTTTTCATGTAGTAAAACAATTGGTTACTTGCTTTGAATCGATTAGAAAAAGAGTTATGCGTAGATATGAAGAACTTAAAAATCAAGGTCACAACTACTATTGGCTATATAAAAAATATAAATGGATGCTATTAAAAGATCTAAGTAAAATTAAAGATGTTCATTATGTTGTTTCAAAATCAGGCATGATAATGAATAAATATCAA
>DVKU01000016.1 GCA_018715825.1 Candidatus Avacholeplasma faecigallinarum | reverse complement strand
AATCAAATATTTATTTTTGAAATGACTTCTTGATATAAAATAAGCTATTGGATAACCAATTAATAAACAAAGTACAGTTGCTATTGCTGCATATAGCATTGACCTGCCAAAGGCCTTTAGAAATGTCAAATCCCAAAGCTTAGCTAGGTTAGCTGCCGTAAAATGAAAATCTGATAGTTTAAATGTATAAGCTGAAAATGATTCAACCGTTGAAAAGGCAAATAAAATCATTAGTAATAAAGGTATTCCTGTAAAGACAATCATCCATACTAGATATGGAATACTAAGATGCTTAAATTTAGTCATATACCTTCATAAGATGAATCTCATATGGATCGACATTAAGACCAATCTTATCTCCAACTTTAGCAATTTCATAATCATGAATTACAAATTCCATACCATTTACATCTGCACATATTTCAAAATGAACACCCTTAAATACTATATCTGTAACAACACCTATTAGCTTTGCCTTATCCAATTCAACTCTATCAAAATCCTCAGGACGAATTACAACATCACATAATTCACCCTTAGTAAAATTTTCATCAACACAATCAAAGACTTGATTCATAAATAGAACCTTTTTATCACCCTGATATACACCCCTAATTATATTTGACTCACCAATAAAATTAGCAACAAAGCGATTTTTTGGTTCATTATATATATCCATTGGTCTGCCAATTTGCTGAATAACGCCCTTATCCATAACTACTATCGTATCGCTCATTGTTAAAGCCTCTTCTTGATCATGAGTTACAAAAATGAATGTTATACCAACTTGTCTTTGCAATTCCTTTAATTCATACTGCATTTCTTGACGTAGTTTTAAATCAAGGGCTGACAATGGTTCATCTAAAAGCAATATCCTTGGTTTATTTACTATGGCTCTAGCTATGGCAACACGCTGTTGCTGGCCACCAGACATAGAATCAATTTTTCTATTCTCATATCCTTCTAACTTCACAAGCTTTAAGGCTTCTAAAACAGCTTCCTTAATTTGCTTTTTATTCATCATTAATGATTTAGCACTTTTAATTTCTAACGCTTTGTCCTTTAAAGCTTGCTTCTTTTCTTGCTCTAATCGAGCTAACTCTGTCCATTTAGCTACCTTTTTTAGTCTTTTTAATTCCTCATCATAGGCTTTAGCTTGCTTAGCATCGATTTTATCATCAGCAAGAATTGCATCAATTTCTTTTATTCTTTCTTTAGCTTTTTTTACCTCATCATCCTTCTCCCATTCAATATCAATTTCTTCATCTAATTTTTTAATAATGGGAGCATATTTATTTTCAACCTGCTCAAGCTTTTTAGCAATTAGATTTCCCTTTTCTACTTGCACCTCAGATTTAATATTTAATTTAATTTCTTTAAGCTTAGCTTTAATTTGTATTTTTTCTTCTTTAGATGTATTTTTATTTTGAAGCTTTAAAGCTAATTCAATTCTTTCCGATTCATACTTTCTAGCAACCTTTGTTTTTAAATCGGACATCGTTCTACTAAAATTTCTAAGTCCGAACGCAACATTATCAAAAACATTTAAATGGGGAAATAGGGCATATCTTTGAAATACAGTATTGATAGGTCTTAAATGAGCTGGCAAATTATTTATAACTACTCCATCTAAAATGACCTGTCCATAATCAGGATCTTCAAATCCTCCAATCATACGTAAAGTAGTTGTTTTGCCACAGCCAGATGGTCCAACTAAAGTTACAAACTCATTTTCATTGATATATAAATTTAAATTTTCTATTACAACATTTCCATTGTATTCTTTATGAATACCTCTTAGTTCAATTAACTTTTTATTCTCCATTATATTACCTCACACTTAAAAATTTGGAGGGCAAGATACCCATACAATTTTCGCACTTTTATCTGAATTATTTTCAATAAAATGCTTACGATTTGTAATAATGTAAAATGATTCTCCCTGATGGCAAACTTTTTTAACATCACCATAACAAACGGTTATTTCCCCTTCTATAACATAACCAAATTCCTCACCATTATGAGGATAATCGTTAAATGTCATAGAATTGGGCTGTAGTACTACTAAAATAGGCTCCATCGTATATTCTTGAGAGCTTGGTACTAACCATGTTTGCATATATCCATCAAACTGCTTTTCATACTGCTCTTCTTCAGTAAATATAATTTGTGGTTCTTTATTTTCATAAAAAAATTCTGAAAAGCTTGTTCCTAAAACCTCAAGTATTATTTCTAAGGTTTCTATCGACGGTGAAACTTTATTATTTTCTAACTGGGATATATATCCTTTAGTTAATTCACAGCGGTTAGCTAGCTCCTGTTGAGTTAACATTAATAAAGTTCTTCTTTCTTTTATTTTTAACCCTAAATCCATTTTCACCGCCCCTTTATGTTTTGTTTTGCTAAACTATAAGTAAGAAATTCCTAAACACTTATTAAAACATTTATATTATATATTTTTTAGAAAATTATGTCAATGTTTATTTTGTGAATCTTGTTTTTGGGGACGGAGGAAAAAAACAACATAAAAAACTAGCAACTAATTTTTTCTTAATTAGCTGCTAAAAATATTAATTATAATGGAGCGAATCACATACAAGTTACGAACTCTCTTGTTCTCTTTCTAAATTATAAATTTATTATACATAATTTACTATAAGAATCCAACATAAAAATTGTATTTTTTACAAATTGTTATACTGGAGAAATTAACCAATATAGTTCAAATAGTGATTTTAGAGTATATATTTTATTAGAAGTCAAAATCTAAATATGCATATTTTTTAGTTTTAAATTTTAAATAATT
>DVKU01000110.1 GCA_018715825.1 Candidatus Avacholeplasma faecigallinarum | reverse complement strand
TTAGCATCATTAAATAATTAATACAAATATATTATACGAGGAGGAATATTACGTTATATTTATAATGTAATAAAATTAAAATGAAAGATTACGATGTTGTGGTAATTGGTGCTGGTAATGGTGGATTAGTAGCTGCGATACGTGTATTACAGGCTGGTTATTCATGCTTACTTGTTGAAAAGCACAATATTCCAGGAGGCTTTGCCACAAGCTTTAAAAGAGGAAGATTTGAATTTGAGGCAAGCTTACATGAATTAAATGATTTTGGTTCAAAGGAAGAACCAGGAGATGTTAGAACTCTTTTTAGAAGTTTAGGTGTTGAGGATAAGATCGATTGGATTAGAATTGATGATGCTTATCATTTAATAACTACTGATAAAAAGTATGATTGCCAAATGCCATTTGGTGTTGAAAACTTTATTAATAAAATGGAAGAATATTGCCCTGGTAGTAGAAAGTCTGTCAGTGAATTTTTTGAGCTTTGTGAGGAGGTCAGAAATGCTCAGACTTATTCAAATTCAGTTAATGGTAATACTGATTCTAATTATATGAAAACTAACTTTCCTAATTTTGTTAAAGCCGGAAGCTATAGCGTTAATGAGGTTTTAGATACTTTAAAAATGCCTCAAAAGGCTAAGGATATCTTAAGTGCATATTGGTGCTATTTAGGTATAGATTTAGATAGAATGAGCTTCTTACATTATGGCTCTATGGTTTTACGTTATATTACTCGTTATGCATGGATGCCAAAGGCTAGATCACATGAGATAAGCCTAGCTCTTGATAGCAGAATACGTGAACTTGGAGGAGATATTTTCTATAATTGTGAGGCTACTAAAATATTAGTTGATGATAATAATAAAATTAAAGGTGTTGAGCTTCATAATGGTAAGGTTGTAAATACAAAGCATGTTATTGCCAATTGTGCACCACATGTTGTATTTGGAAAATTATTAGAAAATAAGTCTATTACTGAACAAATCATAAGAGCTACTAATAGCCGAAAATTTTCTGGTCGTGGATACACTCTATTTTTGGGCTTAAATAAATCTGCCGAAGAATTGGGTATTAAGTCTCATAATTATTTTATTTATGATACTGCTGATTCAGTTAAGCAATATGATTTAATGAAGAAAATCAAAACTAACCATGTTCAAGCTACAGTGTGCTTAAATAATGCTTATCCAGAATGCAGTCCAAAAGGAACTTGTATGATGTATTTTACTACAATGTTTATGAGTGACGATTGGGGTAATGTTAGTGATGAGGACTACTATAAAATGAAGGATGAAGTTGCTTTAGACATGATTAATGTCTTTGAAAGAGAGACTGGTTGCAAAATTAAGGATGCAATAGAGGAAATTGCAGTTGCATCTCCTACTACATATGCCCGTTATTGTGGTCATCCTGAAGGTGTTATATATGGATATGAAACTGGTGATTGGGATAGCCTAATGCCAAGATTAATGATGATGAAAGAGGATGCTAAGCTATTTGAAAACTTGCGTTTTGCAGGTGGATATGCGATGCGTTCTAGTGGCTATTCTAGTGCTTATATTTCAGGTGACTTATCTGGAAGACAAACAGTTGGCGATTTGAAAAGGGAGGGCAAGTAAGATGAAATTTAAAAGACAAATTTTTGGTTTTATGGATATGCTTCGCTTTAAAAAGCTAGTTCCTAACCGTAGAAAAATGCTTGCAAGTGGTTCTATTACACCTTTAAAGAAGACATATCGTGTTAATGAGCAAGCTAAAAGACTACACCCTGGATATATGCAGGTAAAATTAGTAGAAATTCGTAAAATAAGTCAAACAATGACAGAATTAACTTTTAATAGAGTTGATAGTAATGCTTTCCCTTATTTTAGAGCTGGTCAATACGTAACTATTCAAGCTCATATAGCAGGTAGTATTGTAAGTAGACCTTACTCAATTGTTTCAACACCTAAGGATGCTTTAAGTAATAAGCTAGTATTAGGAATTGAGGAACAAGGCTTTATGTCAAAATATTTGTGTCATGAAGCCAAGTTAGGTGATGCATTTATGATGCTAGAACCAGCTGGTGAATTCCATTATGAGACATTACGTGATAAAAAGAATATCGTTTGTATCGCTGGAGGTAGTGGAATAACTCCATTTATGTCTATGCTTAATGCCAAGGCTCAAGGAACTGAAGATTATGATGTAACCTTATTTTATGGTGCTCGTGATGTTAAGCATTTAGCTTATAAGGATGAACTAGATAAATTGGCTCAAAATGGAATAAAGGTAATCTATGTTTTAAGTGATGAAGAAAATCCTAATATGGAGCATGGATTTATTGGAATTGATTTAATTAAGAAATATGTTAATATTAACGATTCAACTTTCTTCTTATGTGGACCTAAAGCAATGTATGACTACATCATTCCTGCTTTAAAGGAAGCTGGCTTAGAAAACAAATATATTCATAAGGATGCTTCTTGTTGTACCGATTTAAATATCGAAAATCCTCGTAGTTTTAATATAGTTGTTCATATGCAGGATGAAACTTATAATGTTAAGGCTATGGAAAATGAAACTATTTTGGTTGCACTAGAGCGTGCTAAATTAAATGTTCCAAGTAAATGCCGTGCTGGTGGATGTGGCTTTTGCCATGCTAAGCTAGTTAGTGGTGAATTTTTGATTGCAAAGGATAGAGATGGAAGAAGAGAGGCGGACAAAAAGTTTGGCTTTATCCATCCTTGTGTAACATATCCTCTTTCAGATATGGAAATAATTGTCAATGAGGCTTACTAATTATGGAAGAAAAATATAATGCCTTATTTACACCTTGGAAGATAGGAAATGTTACAATTAAAAATCGTATTGTAATGTGCCCTATGGGTGGAACATCACTATTTGGGTGGATGCAGCCTAATCATTTTGACAAGGTTGCAGCTGATTTTTTCTGACAAAAGGCTAAAAATAACGTTGGTCTAATTATACCTGGTATAGCTCCTTTAAGAGATTTAATTGGTAATCGTTGGTTGTACCAAAATAAAAGGATGTTCAAAAAGCTTAAGGTTTATATGGAGGAAATTCATAAAACTGATGCTAAGCTTTTTGTTCAATTAACTGCAGGCTTCGGTCGAAGCTTTGCAGTTACCAATTCCTTGGTTCCATTACTAAAACATAAAATTTTAGGTAAAATTGCTTCTCCAATTGTTAACTTAAGTTCAATTTGTGCTTCACCTTCAGAACTACCATCTAGGTGGGCTGAGGATGTAATGTGTAGAGAAATAAAGAAAAAGGAAATTCAAAAACTAGTAGAAGCATTTGCTAAAACTGCTAAGCTTTGCAAGGAAGCAGGCGTAGATGGGGTAGAGGTTCATGCTGTTCATGAAGGCTATTTGATGGATCAATTTACTTTAGGCTATACTAATAAAAGAACTGATGAGTATGGTGGTAGCTTTGAAAATCGCTATCGATTTGCCGTTGAGGTTGTTAAGGCTATTAAAAATGCTTGTGGAAGTGATTATCCTGTTTCTTTAAGATATTCAGTAGTAAGCAAAACTAAAGGCTTTGGTAGTGGCGCTATTTATGGTGAGGATGATTATACTGAAGTAGGTAGAGACATTAAGGAAAGTGAAATAGCAGCTAAATATCTCCAGGATGCTGGTTATGATATGCTAAATTGTGATAATGGTACCTATGATGCTTGGTATTGGTCTCATCCTCCTGTATATATGCCTAAAAATTGTAATTTAGCTGATGTAATGCATATTAAAAAATTTGTTAATATTCCTGTAGTGTGTGCTGGTAGGATGACTCTAGACGAAGCAAGTAAGGCTATAGAGGCTGGTAATTTGGATGCTATGGGAGTGGCTAGACAATTTTTAGTAGATGGAGAATGGGTAACAAAAATTTTACAGGATAGACCTTTAGATATTAAACCATGTATTTGCTGTCATAACGCTTGTTTTCCTTTAGCTCATTATAAAGGTGCAACTAACGATGAATCTTTTGATGATGCTTCGCATATGTCAAGATGTGCTTTGAATCCTCAAACTATGCAAGGTCATAAATACGACATAGTTAAAGCTAAAAAAAGCAAGAATATCGCTATTATAGGTGGAGGTATTGGCGGTATGGAGGCTGCTATAGTTTTAACATTACGGGGTCATAAGGTAACGATTTATGAAAAAACCTCTATTTTAGGTGGTGTTTTTATCCAGGCTTCTAATTTTGATTTTAAAGATGATGATAAAAGACTTCTTAAATGGTATCGTCTTCAAATTGCCAAATTAAATATTAAGGTTATATTTAATACGGAAGTACGTGATGTTAAATCTTTAAAGGCTGATGAGGTAATTATAGCTACAGGAGCTAAGCCTCGTAGAATTTCAATACCTGGTTATGATAAGGCAATTGATGCTGTTGACTATCTAAAGGGAATTGAAGTAGGAAATAGGGTATTAATAATAGGTGGTGGACTTTCAGGCTGTGAAATTGCTTATGATTTACATCAAAAAGGAAAGACACCAATAATTGTTGAAATGAAACAAGACCTAATGGCTGTTAGAGGATTGTGTCTTGCCAATTCATCCTATTTAAGAGACTATTTTAAATATCACAATGTAGCAATACATTTGAATTCTAAAGTTATGCAAATTGATGGTAATTATGCAACTATAATTGATAATGCTGGCAATAAAGAAAAGATAGAATTTGATGATATTATTGTTTCTATTGGCTATACCCCTAACCCAGTTGTTAAAAAGGGTCGACATATTCACGTAATCGGTGATGCTAAAGAGGTTGGTAATCTTAGGACTGTAATCTGGCAGGCTTGGGATGTGGCAATCAAATTATAAATTTTTATATTGAGGACCTAAATAATAAGGTCCTTTTTTTTATAATGTAAAAAAATATTTAAATTGATAATTATTTGAAAGTTTTTGGCATATATTAGCGTAGGTGATAGTATCAAAACACAAGTAGATCAAATAGTTATATCCTACGATGTCGTAGGGGATGGCTATCCAATTATTTTGCTTCATGGTTGGGGCGCAAACAGACTAACCTTTAAAAGGCTTTCTCTAAATTTAAGCGATAGATTTAAAGTTTATTCTATTGATTTGCCAGGCTTTGGTGATACCCAAATAGGATTACCATATAATGTGTATGAGGTTGCGGATATTATATTTAAATTTTGCCAAAATTTAAATATTGAAAAGCCTATTATTTTAGGTCATTCCTATGGTGGAAGAATTGCTATGATATATGCATCAAAATATGAATGCTTAAAGCTAGTTTTAGTTTCAGCCGCAGGAATACGACAACGAATCAATTGGAAAAAAAGATTTAGTATAAGAGTTTATAAGATTTTAAAAAAATGTAAAATCAATGTGAAGATGGGCTCTAGGGATTATATTGATGCTGATAATGTTAAAAGAAGAATGCTTATAGATGCAATCAATACTGATTTAAAGCCGGAAATGAAAAGGATAAATGTAGAAACCCTTTTAATTTATGGTCAAAATGATAAAGTTACACCATTAGATTTAGCTAAAGACATAAAAGCTAATATTAAAAATAGTAGTTTAATTACCATTGAGGAATGTGGTCATTTTCCATACTTAGAAAGACCAAGTGTATTTCAATTGATATTAGATAGCTTCTTGGTGGTGGATT
>DVKU01000109.1 GCA_018715825.1 Candidatus Avacholeplasma faecigallinarum | reverse complement strand
CATCAAGAAGAATGATAAAGTGATGCATACTTTGATCATAATTATTAGTAGCATGCCAGCCTTCCACTTTAAGAGTATTACCCTGAATAGAAACATTATCAATATGTCCAGTATTAATATTGTCGTTAAATGCTTCTTGATCCCAAGCAGTCAAATTATATTGACGGATTACACGATTAAGCGTATTTGTATATTGTGGATCAGTAGCGTATCCATCTTGTCGAATTAAGCGGGTAACAGTTTGATAATCCTTTTGACCGATCAAATTACTGTAGCGACTGTTTTCTTTTAAGAAACGACCGTGATCAACAATACTTTCATAATTTGACGGATATGCGCGGAAAGCATCATTTATTTGAACATACCGACCACCATAATACTCATAAGTCGGCATTGTAACTGATTGTCCATTATAAGAGCCTTTGATTCCAAACAAGTTATGACCTTGAGTAGTTAAAGCAGATTGACCCCAACCACTTTCAATAATAGCTTGAGCACCAGTTAAAGATGGTAAAACTCCAAATTGTTTCCAGCCATCAACGGCTCCTTGGTGGATACTTTCTAAAAATTGTACGTTACGAGCAGAAAGCCCATTAGTGTTAATGTTACCAGTCCCACTAACGGTCGTTGAAGCAGTTCCATTTTCTGGATCAGCTTGGGTATTACTTATTTGATTCGTTGACACATTAGGCTGGGTATCAACTGCTGGTGCATTAGCGACATTTTGTGCATTCTCCGCGCTAATATCAACAGCCCCTTTATTAGGATCTGTATTAGCAAGCTGCTCAGCGGCATGAGTCTGAACAGCTTGGGCAGTCATCAAAGCAACATTAGCATTTTGATAATTACTACTTTGTTGATTGTCACTGGTTTGTGTAGTAGTGACCGCTGTATTAGCAGTAACATTGGCATCATCAGCATGTGCATTCCCTTGGAAGAAAACTAATGAAGCCCCAAATGTAAAGATTACTGGTAATACAACGCGAAACTGATTGTTTTTTGAATTACTATCACTTGCCATAATTTAAGATATACCTTTCCCTTTTATATAATCATTTCTTAGTTTACCACTCTTAAATTACAAAAAGATTACAAGTAACTCACTTAAAACTTACTTGTAATCTTTTTCAGTTTAATTATTCATTTTTTGAGTATAAGTTTCCTCTTCAATATTAAATCTTGGACGATGCTTAACCTCAGAGAAAATCTTACCTATATATTCTCCAATGATACTAATCGAGATAAGCTGTACTCCACCTAAGAACCAAATAGAAATCATTAAGGACGCCCATCCAGAGACAATATGTCCATTAATTTTTTCTACTAGAGTGTAGATCATCATCATAATACTAAAGATCACTGTCAGCATACCTAAATACAAAATTAGATGAATTGGTGCAATCGAAAATGAAGTAATTCCGTCTAAGGCAAAGTGGAGCATCTTACTTAATGGGTATTTTGACTTACCCGCAAAACGTTCTTTTCGGGCATAGCAAACTTTAGCTGAATCATAACCGACTAATGGAACCATCCCTCGTAAAAAAAGATTACGCTCCTTAAAGGCCAGCAAACTTTCTGTAGCACGTTTACTTAATAAACGGTAATCTGCCGAATCAGGAATAAGATTTACTCCAAGTTTACCCATTAAGCCATAAAAGGCCAGCGCAGTACGCCGCTTAAAGAAAGTATCAGTTTCCCGACTATTACGAACACCGTAAACAACATCGTAACTTTCGTTGTACTTTTCAATCATTTTCGGAATTGCATAAATGTCATCTTGTAAATCCGCATCAATTGTAATAATCATATCTGAATATTTTACGGCCACCGCCATTCCTGCCAATAGTGCATTTTGGTGCCCATAGTTACGACTAAATTTGATCCCTGTAACATATTCATACTCTTTAGTATACTTTGAGATTAGTTCCCAGGTTTTATCTTTACTACCATCGTTAACGAACAGAATTTTACTTTGGGATGATACTTTTCCATCCTTAATGAGTTTTTCTAATACTCCGCCCAATTCTTTAACGGTTTCTGGCAATACTTCTTGCTCATTGTAACATGGTACTACAATGGTTAATATATCTTTCAACGTGACATAATCACTCCTTTCTTTTTAATTAAATAGCGTTATAAAGCACTATACACTAGCCCCCATTTTAAAATCTCATCCTACTAATAACGGATTCAATATTACATAACGTAATACGCACCATAGACTTAGTACTACATAACATATTACTGGTATATATATATAGCATTTAATTTTTATATTATTAACCAACAATATACTAAATTTATTAATTCCTTCTATCCACCAAATGACAATAATTGGAAAAATAGTTAATATATATCTTCCTTGAGGTTGAAAGTCTGTTGTTGCAGAGCGATATATACTCAGACAAATTGTCAATATTACTCCTAAAAACATTAAAATATCAAATATCTTTTTCAACTTAGTAGTATTATCAAGGTTTATTTTTGTAAGTACTATTTTAAACAAAATACCTGTATAGAAGAAAAGAAGATAGAAAATATAATACCCTACTTTGGGAGTAACACTCATATATCCAAACAATGAAACCGTACTCTTAAGTGTCGTTACCATCCAGTTTGAATCAAGCATCATCCTTATAATACTACCATTATAAGGATTCATTGTTTGCTTTCCAGTACTAATTAACCAACGTTGGTTTGCATCGTTAAATGCTTTTGCACCTGTAAAATCATGATACAAACAATAATTACGGATATATAATGGGGACGCAAAAAGAAGAACAATTACTATTGAAAGTCCAACAATCTTCATTGCTGATTTCCCAGATACTTCTCCAGTTTTATATTGATTTACAATTGTAAAAATAGCATAACATATTCCAAGCAATACAAAAGGAATAGAATTGAGATATCCTAATAAACAAACAATAATTCCACTAGCAAAAAGAACAGCTACCTTATAATTCCATTTTCTTTTAGTCGCAATTATTAAAGAGAAAATTAGAATAGAAACTCCTGCAATCGCTATAACATCATTATTCACATACGCAGATAAATATGTAAACTGTGGTAATAATCCTATAATTACTGCAGCAGCATAACTCAATATTCTTTTATTAGTAAGAAGCTTACAACTTTTAGCTGTAAAATACACAGTGATTATTCCAAAAATTGAACTAGTCCATCGAGCAGCAAAAACTAATAACGTCGGCTTTGTACTAAACAAAGACATAATTTTCATAAAAATTGAACTTAAAATTCCGCCTAATAATTGTGGATAGTAAGCATATGAAAAATTTCCAAAAGGAAGCATTACTTCTTTATTGGTTCCAACAGGAAGTGCTCCATGCCTATAAATATATAAAGGAATTTTATATCTCAATAGCTCATCTGGATTTTTATTAAATAATAAATTATATGCAATAATCAAGTAGTAAACCATTAACGCCATTATTATTAGTAATAACGTTAGATCATAATTTTTCTTTTTCAAAATTAATCCTTTCTCCTGCAACATTGTTTAAACTTATTGGATTACATTAAATAAACACTTTTATGGCTTTATAAAAACATGTTTTATTTTTCTACATCTTTGATAGAAATTGGGATGATCTCTTACCTTTAACATAATTTTATTTTGTATATAGTAGATCCATGGTGTAATATTTTTTTTCATTCCGTGAGTATCCCAATGTGCTACTGTAGTATTGATATATGGAAAATTACTACCATACCGTTGTACAATTTCTTTTCCAATTTTTACATAGTTACGATCTTCAGATACTCCAGCAGAAAGATGCCAAACGCGCGCCGGAATTACGTAATTCTTTTTGCCATCTAAAATAGCCCGTAAACATTGTTCAACAGCGTACATATGCCAACCTTCTATATTAGAAAATGGTATTTGTTCCCAATAGCTTTTTTTCATAATAAAAAAACACTCGTCAACAGTTTGAACTTCTGTCGAGTCACTTATTGGGTCTCCAATGCCTTCTTTTCTTTTTCCTTGTTTTATTGTCGTTAACAAAATGAAATGTCCCTTATGCATCCTAACCGGACTACCTGCAATTCCAACGACTCCGAAATTGTCGATATTTACAGTATTAACTAAAATATCGTGAAGGGCCATTTTATCCAAGAATCTAATATCAGGATGAATAAACACAAGATACTTTCCAGTTGCTTTTTTTGCTGCTTCATTATAGGCTTTTCGTGCTGACTTAAATTGATTATTGTCGTTATTAACTTTAATCACTTCATAGTCCACTTGTTGTTGCTGATTAAGGCTCTTTTTAAAATCTTGATAGACTTTTTCTTTATTCACAATTGTAATAATAGAAAAATCATGTTTATAATCTGTTAGCATTTAGTTCCACC
>DVKU01000015.1 GCA_018715825.1 Candidatus Avacholeplasma faecigallinarum | reverse complement strand
ACCCAAATTTATACTCATATAGATAAATCAAAATTAAAGCAAATGTATGATAATACTCATCCACTTGCTAAAAGAAAGGACGAAGAAAATGTTTAAAAGAATTTTTTTAATAGTTATGGATTCAGTTGGTTGTGGTAGTACACCATTAAGTAAAGATTATAATGATGATGGTGCTAATACTATATCCCACATTGCCTCTTTTTGTAATGGTATTAATCTAAAAACCTTACAAAAAATGGGCTATGGTTATTTAACCGATATTAAAGGAGTTAAGCCAATTAACGAAATAGGATATTACGGTAAAATGGATGAGCTATCAAATGGTAAGGATACTATGACTGGCCATTGGGAAATTATGGGTATTAAAACAACAAAACCATTTAAAACATTTACTGATACTGGATTCCCTCAAGAATTAATAGAAAAATTAGAGAAGGCTACATCTCATAAAATAATTGGAAATAAAGCTGCTTCCGGAACTGAAATAATTAAGGAGCTAGGTGAAAGACATATTAAAACTAAAGAAATGATAGTATATACTTCAGCCGATAGTGTACTTCAAATAGCTTGCCACGAAAAATATTTTGGTTTGGAAGAGCTTTACCGTTGTTGCAAAATTGCAAGAGAAATTTGTATGGATGAAAAATATATGGTTGGAAGAGTAATTGCAAGACCTTTTATAGGTGAAAATAAGGATAACTTTACAAGAACCGCAAATCGTCATGATTATGCATTATCACCTACTGATACAACTGTACTAGATTATTTAAAAGCTAGTAATTATGAGGTTATTTCTGTTGGTAAAATAAATGACATATTTAACACAAAAGGAATTACTAGTGCTTATAAGTCAGTATCAAATCATGATGGTATGAAAATAACTACTGATTTATTAAAAAATGACTTTACTGGCCTATGTTTTGTTAATTTAGTAGATTTTGATGCCCTATATGGTCATAGACGCAATCCGATTGGCTATAAACAATGCCTAGAGGAATTTGATAATGACTTAGCCCTATTTATTGAAAATCTTAGAAATGATGATCTATTGATAATAACTGCAGATCATGGGAATGACCCAACCTGGACAGGAACTGACCATACTAGAGAGTATGTACCTTTATTAGTTTATTCAAAACAATGTGGTAAAGGAAATTTAGGTCTAAGAACATCTTTTGCCGATATTGGGGCAACAATTAGTGAAAATTTTAAAGTTACTATGCCAAAAATAGGCAAATCATTTTTAAGGGAGTTAGAAAAAAATGAATAATTTTATATATTACACACCAACTGAGGTTTACTTTGGAAAAAAACAAGAAGAACATCTAAATGAAATTTTAAATAAATATCACTACAAAAAAATTTTATTTCATTATGGAATGTCCTCAATAAAAAAGACAGGCCTTTATGATAAGGTTATAAACCAATTAAAGCTTAGTAAAATAGATTATGTTGAACTACCAGGAGTAAGTCCTAATCCCAAACTAAGCCTAGTTTTAAAAGGCGTAGAGATATGCAAAAAAGAAAATGTAGATTTAATATTAGCTGTAGGTGGCGGTAGTGTTATTGATTCAGCTAAAAGTATAGCTGTGGGGGCGAAAGTTGATTTTAATCCTTGGCTATTTAGTATAAAAGAAAAAACTCCGCAAGATCATATACCAGTTGGAGCAATCCTTACCATATCAGCTGCAGGAAGTGATATGTCTGATTCTTGTGTTATAACTAATGATAGCACAAATGAAAAAAGAGGCTTTAATAGTAGACACAATCGTTTGCTATTTGCCATCTTAAATCCCGAACTTACCTACACAGTAGGTCCATACCAGACAGCCTGCGGAATAGTAGATATTATGATGCATACACTAGAAAGATTTATAAGTCCTGGTGATGATACCCCTCTTACTGATAACATAGCCATCGGATTACTTAAGGCTGTAATAGATGCTGGAAGAATTGTAATGAAGAATCCACAAGATTATGACGCAAGAGCAACATTAATGTGGGCTAATAGCTTATCACATAACGGATTAACAAGCTGTGGTAGAGAATTCGTTATGTCAGTTCACCAGCTAGAACATGAATTAAGTGGTAAATTTGACAATATAGCGCACGGAGCAGGACTTGCAGTATTGTGGCCAGCCTGGGCTTTAAAAGCCTATAAATACGCTTTAAATCGCTTTTTAAAGCTATCTTATGAGGTCATGAATGTAACTCCAACCCAAAACAAAGAGGCTGATGCAATAAAGGGGATAAATCTTATAAAAGAATTTTTCAAAGAAATTAAAATGCCGACCACTTTAAAAGAATTAAATGTTGAAGAGAAGGATTTTGAAGAATTAGCCTATAATGCCATGTTTAAAGGCAAAAGAACTTTAAAAGATGTAATTGAAGTTGACTATAAAATGGCACTTGAAATTCTAAAATCAGCTAAATAATAGGATGTTAAAGGACACCCTATTTTTTTTCGAAATATATTTAGTTTTAATTACTAGATATAAATATATTACAAAACAATACCAAAAACATAAATGAATTACATCGAGTTATTAACATTAGATATGAACTCAAAAAAAATTAGGCTATATATAATTGCATCTATAATAAAAAGATAATTCAAATAATTAGTTTATAGATACGAAAATAACATCTATTAGATCAAATTAGAAAAGCAAGAATTAGCTTTAAATAAGCTTCATAATTTAGCGTACAAGCGATAAATCACAAATAGTAGTATAAATTATTAGCAATATCAAATAAAAGCCTTTAAACAGGCATAAAATCAATATAAAAAGAACTAGTATTTGTAAGATGAAAC
>DVKU01000108.1 GCA_018715825.1 Candidatus Avacholeplasma faecigallinarum | reverse complement strand
AAAGCTTCTAAAATTAAACAAAAGTCTGTTAATCAAGAAGCTAAAGATAATTATAAATATGCAAAATAAAAAGGCTGCAAAACCTAGAATTTGATTTTTTTCAAAATCTAGGTTTTTTTACAGCCCCTTTTTTATTTATATTCTTTAAAAAAATTGTGTTAATTTTTCCTTTTTTATTATTTTTTAAGTACTATAATATCAATGGTGATAAAAATGAAGACAATGGATGTCAAAAGAAGAGAAATGATATTAAAAGGCGATTTAATGAAAACTATAATCGCGATATGTTTTCCACTAGCCCTTTATCAATTTTTTAATAGCTGTTATACTTTATTAGATCAAATAATATGTGCTCAAATTTCTACAACAGCTCAAAATGCTGTCTCTTCAATAAGTCAAATAAAAAATGCAATATCAGCTTTTGGAGCAGGTTTGGCAGCTGGTGGTGGTGTTTTAGTATCTAGATATTATGGAGCTGGCGATTTAAAGCACGCTAAGGCTGCTAGTTCAAATCTATTTTTTATGTCAATATTGTTAAGTGCCCTACTATGTCTTATCCTAATTCCACTTGCAGTCCCAATTATGAGGCTATGTCAAATAGCTGAAGGCTCTATTGCCATTGGTAAAGGTTATTTTAGACTTCAGCTTTTAGAATTGGCTTTTGTAGCCTTAAATAATGTCTTTATTGGTCTAGAAAAAGCTAAGGGTAACTCCAAAATAATTTTAAAATTAAATTTATTGGTTTTATTCGTTAAGCTTGCCTTTACTTGTTTATTCTTGTTTGGATTTAATTTAAAAGATATTATTTATGTAGAATTATCTACAATCATAGCACAACTAATTTTAACAGTAATTGGTTTAGTATTTATGTTTGGAAATTCTAACATAATTAAATTATCCATCAAAATGATGCTATTGAAAAAAGAGTATGTTGTTAAAATTTTAAAGCTTTCCATTCCTATTTTTTTAGGTAAATTTGTTATGTCAATGGGCAAGGTTGCAGTTAATGGTATATGTGGTAAATATTGGAATGAGATTACTGATGGATTAATTGTAGGAACATTAGGTGTATCAAATAATATGTCTGGATTAATCACTAGCCCTACTAATTCATTTGAAGAAGGAGAATCATCTGTTGTTAGTCAAAATTTAGGAAACAAAAATCTAAAAAGAGCCGTAAGGGCCTTTACCAAAACATTAATTTTAGCTACTATAATTTCTCTATTAGGATACGTATTAATGCGTTTTGTATTTATAAATCAATTGGTTGAATTATTCACTAGTGCTGATGAAAAATCAGAACTATATAAACAAATGGTCAAAGAGATCTTTGTTTGGGATTCTTTAAGTATTCCAGCTCTTGGAATCAATTCCGCCGTGCTAGGTTTACTTTATGGTTTTGGAAAGACTGGACTCTCAACCGTATTAAACTTAAGCCGAATTGGTAGTAGAATCATTTTCCTTATAAGCATTCATGCTATAAATCCAAGTTTAAATCCTACATTATGTGCGGGCTTATCAATGGGTATTAGTAATTGTGTAATTTTATTTTTATCAATCGTATTTTTAGTAATATTTTTAGTTGGTTTAAAGAAAAAAGGCTATCAGGGTATGTATTTATCTGATCCAGAGCCTGATGTGTCAGAATTAAAATTTGAATAAATTAAAGGCTAAGCTAAGAAAATAGCTTAGTTTTTTTATAGTTAGATTTATTTTTATGATATAATCATTATGGTGATATAAATGCATATAACAACTAATAGACTGATTTTAAGATATTTTGATATTTTTGATGTCAATGATGTATATGAATATTCAAAAAATCCTAATGTAAGCCAGCCTGCCTGCTGGATAAGTCATCCTAATTTAGAATACAGCAAAAAGATAGTAGAAAAATTTATTATAAAAAAAGAAATAGCTATTTATCATAAAATGGATAAAAAAGTTATTGGTTCAATTGGTGTTTTTGAGCCAGTCAATCCTAATTTAAAAGGTATGGAAATTAGTTATTCTTTAAGTGAATTATATTGGCATAAGGGAATTATGCAGGAAGCATTAAACTATGCACTACCATACATATTTAAGTATTATAAAACTTCCTCTATATATTGTTGTAGCTTAGCTGATAATTATAAATCAATTCATACCATCGAAGCTATGGGATTTAGCTATTTATTTGATTATCTTTATGATTATGTACCTAATAGTGAGGCTAAAATTGTAAAATATTATGAGCTAAAATATGAAAATTTTTACTATTTTAAAAATACCTTTTCCATTAAATCCTATAAAGAATTTAGAAGTATAAACAATTGGGTGGAATTGAGCACTATACAGTATCAACAGATAAAAAATACTAAAATTAAAATAGCAATCTATAATAAAAATAAATTAATAGGTATCGCTAGATGTATTAGTGATTTCAGTTATTTATTTTTAATTTGTGATGTAATGGTATTAAAAGATTATCAAGGTATGGGAATAGGTAAAAAAATGCTAAAGCATCTAATAAAATATATTAAATATAATTATAAAGGATATAAAAAAATTTATATAATGAGCCTAAAGGGCAAAGAAGGTTTTTACGAAAAGCTAGGCTTTTCAAAAGATATTTGTACTGGATTAACAATAGAAAGTGAGGATGATTAGTATGCAAATGGAAGAAAAAAAGATTAGTGGTGAGGTTATTTATGACGGTAAAATTGTTAAATTAGAAAAAGATAAGGTTTTATGCCCTAATGGGACTGAGTCATATCGAGAGATTGTTAGACATAATGGTGGTTCAGCTATATTGTGTATAAATGAAAATAATGAAATTTTAATGATAAAACAATTTCGTTATGCCTATAATGAAGTAATGTATGAAATTCCTGCAGGCAAATTAGAAAAGGGTGAAGATCCTAAGGATGCGGCTATAAGGGAATTAGAAGAAGAAACAGCAATGAAAGCTAACGATATTCAATATTTAGGGCAAATATATCCTTCATGTGGTTATACATCAGAAATAATTTATCTATATTTGGTTAAAAACTACCATCAAACAAAAACATCTTTTGATGATGATGAATATATTATTACCCAATACATTCCATTAGAAAAAGTTAAAGAAATGATATTAAATGGCTCAATAAAAGATGCTAAAACTATATGTGCAATTAGCTATTATCTTTTAAATGAAAATAAATTATAAGAAAAATAAAAATATTATGTCAATGACTTTTGAAAAGTTCCTAAAATAAATTAAACATTAGCACTGTTTTGATTGTATTCAAGGCGGTGTTTTTGTTTTGCCAAGAAGGCATCGAAAGAAGATTTCTTCCACG
>DVKU01000107.1 GCA_018715825.1 Candidatus Avacholeplasma faecigallinarum | reverse complement strand
GATATGGCTTATCCACATATCAACTCCCTCAATGATACAAATAAGTCCATTTTATTATCTTGCACCAACCGATAACTCTCTAAAACCTGATACTTATTACGTTTGAGATCAACATTTTTCAAAGTATATTATACAATTAAAAAACATTGATGTAAAGACATTTTTTAATTATGAATTAAAATATCAATCATTAAAGATAAAGCTACAAATAGCCATAGTAGATATGGGAGTAGGATAAAGCCATATTTTTTTTCATTTTTTAGTGTTTTAATAAATAAATAGCCAATCATTATAATTAATACAACGACATCAATAAAAGCTAAAAGCGGCATTTCTAGGGTAAATAAAACTATACTAAATAATAAATTAAATAATAAGGCTATATAATAAATTGATAATATTTTATTATCATCAAAATCACGATCATATAAATATGCCCACATTCCCATGGTTACATATAAGATTGTCCAAGCAATCGGAAAGACGATTGGTGGTATGATGATGGTTCTATTTAGTGTTTCTAAATATGAAAAATCATTTTTCACTAAAAATCCAACTATACTACCTAAGACTAATGGAAATAATACATAAAATGCTATTTTAGCTATTTCTTTTTTGTTCACAATAATCCCTCTTTAATCATTTACATTACAAGTATATGTATTAAAAAGAAATTTATGTATATTATTTTATTTTTAATAATGATGAAATTTTTTTAATTCTTCGACATGCCTTTTTATAATGACTAGCTGGACCTATTCCAACGGAATAAAAACCACCACTATTAGCAGCATCTATACCAGATATAGCATCCTCAACAACGACACATTCACAAGCCTTTAAGCCTAGCATATCCTTAGCCTTTAAAAATACTTCTGGGTCAGGCTTAGACTTTGTAATGTTATTTCCATCACTTACAGCATCAAAAAAATCGTCAAGTCCTAACTTATACAATATATATTTAGCATTTTTACTAGATGAACCAATAGCAAGCCTATAGCCCTTCTTTTTTAAAACTTCAAGAGTAGTTTTTACCTCATCTGATAAATAAGATGAGTCCATTTTTTCAAGCAGTGCTTTATAAATTGAATTTTTATAGTCAGCCAAGGCCTCTTATCCTGATTATAAGGAATTTGAAACTGAAATAATTAATAATTACCTTTCTTTTTCTACTACTTTAGAACCTTTAGAGGTTAAACATTTAGAAATATTATTGCAAAACAACAATAATTAAAAAAAATGGGCTGTGAAAAAACCTAACTTTTGAAAGTTTAGTATTTCACAGCTCTTTTTTTTCTTATTCTAATTCAAAGGCACCAGTATATAACTGATAATATGTACCTTTTTGTGCTAACAATGAATCATGATCACCACGTTCAATAATACGACCATGATCTAATACCATGATACAATCAGAGTTTCTAACAGTTGATAGACGGTGAGCAATAACAAATACTGTTCTACCATGCATTAATTGATCCATACCCTGTTGAACTAATGCTTCTGTTCTTGTATCAATTGATGATGTAGCCTCATCCAAAATCATTACTGGTGCATCTGCACAAGCAGCTCTAGCAATTGATAGTAATTGACGTTGACCTTGACTTAGATTAGCACCATCATGTGTAAGCATAGTGTTAAAGCCCTCTGGAAGACGAGTAATAAAATCATAAGCATTAGCGATTTTAGCTGCTTCATATACTTCCTCATCAGTTGCATCCAATCTACCATATCTAATGTTTTCCATTACTGTACCAGTAAATAGGTTTGTATCCTGTAAAACTATACCTAAAGATCTTCTTAGGTCATCCTTTTTAATTTTATTTATATTTATACCATCATATCTAACCTTACCATCTTGAATATCATAAAAACGATTAATTAGGTTAGTAATTGTTGTTTTACCAGCACCTGTTGCTCCAACAAAGGCAATCTTTTGACCTGGATGAGCATAGATACTTACATCGTGAAGAACAATTTTTTCAGGATAGTAACCAAAATCTACATCTTCTAAGACGATATCGCCTTTTAATTCTGTATATGTTACTGTACCATCTGCCTTATGAGGATGTTTCCATGCCCAATGATGAGTACGTTCATTAGTTTCAGTAATATTACCATTTTCATCAATTTTACAACGAACTAAAGTAACATAACCTTCATCCTTTTCTGGTTCTTCCTCTAATAATGTAAATACACGAGTAGCACCAGCCATCGCCATGGCAACCATGGAAATTTGTTGAGATACTTGGGCAATTGATTGAGAAAATTGCTTACTCATACCTAAGAATGATGATACTATACCAATTGTTATAATAGTGTTACCAGTAACAAGTCCTTCAATACTTAAATTATAGCACTGGAAATAAGCAAGTACGAATCCAAAAGCAGCAATAACTATATATATTAGGTTACCTAAATTATTTAAGATAGGCATTAAAATATTACCATAGTAATTAGCTTTAGTTGCATCACTATATAGCTTTTCATTAATTACATCAAATTCTTCCTTAACCTCTTCCTCATGATTAAATACCTTAACAACCTTTTGGCCGTTCATCATCTCTTCAATATAGCCTTCAACCTTACCAGTTGAGATTTGTTGTTGCATAAAGTATTTAGCTGAGTTAGAACCAATATGTTTAATTATATTAATAATTAAGAATACTCCAACGAAGGAAATTAAA
>DVKU01000106.1 GCA_018715825.1 Candidatus Avacholeplasma faecigallinarum | reverse complement strand
AATAAGAGTAACCAAAAAGCTCATATAAGTTTTACCAATTATGGTGAATATTATGTAAGCTAAGGTTACTCTTTTATTTATGTTATAATTCTTGTATATAATTATTTTTATATATTAGCGTTTCTTTAGCTCTTTTATAGCGGTAATTTAGCACTAGAAAATTGACTTTAAATTTTTAAAAAACTTATAATAATATTGGGTGGTTTTTAAATTTATTAATTTAAAATTTTATAAATATAAAAGCATTTTTGAAAGGATTTTGATACTAAAATTATTAGTCTTTTGATTTTTTATATGTCTTTTAATTTAAAAATGGTTTTAAGGAGTGGTAATGTGAAAAAGAAAGCAAGTGTGATATTATCTTTTGTATTAATATTTTTTGTAATATGCTTATCATCATGTAATAAAAGCGTTTATTCAGAAGAAGTTTTACTTTATACAGCTGAGGATTTATTAAAAATAGAAGCTGAGGATAATCGCTGTTTTAAACTAATGAATGATATAGATTGTCAAGGAAAAACATTTACTGGCATTGAAAAGTTTAATGGTATATTTGATGGTAATGGTTATAAAATCAGCAACATCAATATAACTAGCAATAATAATTGTTATGGATTTTTTTCAAGTGCCAATAGAGTTGCTCAAATAAAAAATTTGGCTATAGTAGATTTTAATATTGATATTAATAAGACATCTTCAAATGAGGAATTGTTTGCTGGTGGTTTAGTTGGCTATTTTACCGCTATTAGAGAAGATGGTGTTATAGGCGGTATATCTCAATGCTATATTGAAGGAGATATAAATCTTAATGTTGCCTCTAAAAATAATTATATAGGAGGAGTAGCTGGTTGTAGAACTGGGGGAACGTTTAGTGATGTATTTTGTGCAACGAATATATATAATCGCTGCGAATATGGAATGAATCAGCAAAGATATTTAGGTGGATTGTTTGGTATAAATTCAGGTGAGGTTTCTCATTGTATTTATGCAGGCAGCATAACTGATGTTGGAGCTAATGATGGTATTTTTAACACACTCAAGTTCGCTAAAACAACTATAGGAGGACTTGTAGGATTAAGTTCGGGAAATTATACAAGCTATTCATCATGCGTTATAACTCCACTTTATGTTGGTAGTCAATGTGCAGATAGTAATCTTTACATTTCACCAATTGTTGGTGCTTATGAAAACTACTGCAATCCTTCTGTTACAGAGTGTTATTATACTGTCTATTATTATTCTGATATTGTTTATTGGCAAAAAATTACCAGCACATCATATGGATATGATATGAGTCGGAAGATAGGAAATTCACGTTTAACACTATGGACTAGTGATTTTTTAATGGGAAATCCTGAAAATATTCCAGGTGCGATGTATCATCATTACACTGAACATGGAGAAGAAATACCAATTAAGCTGGATTTTTCGGAGGAAATTTGGTATTTCACCACCAATTTAATAGAAGATGAAAGCCCCGATTATCCTATGCCTAAGATATTTAAATAAGGAGAAATAAATATGAAGATATTAAAGAGTAATTATATAATTTTATTTATGATGATTTTAATGATTTTAATGCTATGTAGTTGTTCATTTTTTAATAGTGGTGTAGAAATTAGTGATGCTCAAGGATTTTATGATACCTTTACGACTTCTAAAAAAACTGATCTTGATGTTAGTATTAATCAAGATATAACCTTAAATACTAATGATGTTTATTTTAAACATTCGGATAGAGTTGTATCTAAGGCCAAAATTAATGGAAATGGTAATACTATTACAATTGAAGGCACTACTGATGGAAAATTAGGTTCCAAAGTAAGTTTATTATTTTCTGAATTTGATGATGTTGAGATAAAAGATTTAAATATAATTTATAACTTAACAATTGATTTATCTAGTAGGTCTGGAAATTCATATGCCGGTGGAGTTGTTGGCTATGCCAAAAATAGTATCATAAGTAATTGTACAACCAAGTTTAATTATGTTTTAGATTTAGATTATAAAACCGATACTTACGGTTTTCATGATTATGGTTTTGGAGGCATAGTTGGTTATGCTAATGCATCAACCATTAAAAACTGTAATACCACATTTAAAGCTGATTATACGGGTTGCTATTTAGGAGGCATTGCAGGTTATGCTGTTTCTTCAAATATTGAAAATTGTAATGTAGATACCTCAATAACAACCTCTAATTTAGAGGAGGCTTATATTGGTGGTCTTGTTGGAGAAATAAAAAGTTCTAATTTGATAAAAAGCTATGCTCGTGTAAGGGAATTTGATATGAATGGCGAACCACAGGAATGGCGAAACAGAACTGCTTATGGTGGCTTATTTATTGGTGGTGCATTAGGCAATTCAGTTATAAAAAATTGCTATGTTGATAGAGATAATGATATGGAAGTTGAAAGCATAAATAATGGCCTTTTTAAAACTACCATGAAATGTGGTTGGATAGCAGGTTTAGCGGAAGAAAATACCGAATTTAAAAATTTATATATTAATGGCTATGGAACGGGGGAACATTCTTTAAGCACCTATGATTATGGTGAAAATATTAAAATTTCCCAAACTGTAGATGATAATGGTGGCTTCTATGTTCTAGCAAGTAGTTTTATAGCTGATTGTTCAACCTTAAATATAAAAAATTGTTATTATGTTTATGGAACTGATAGAAGTAGTGGTTATGATGAATCTTTATCTTTTTTCCCAAATGGTTACGGTTTAGATACATATCTCATTGATAATACAATTGTCAATGATAGCTATGCCACAATAGATTATTTCAAATTTGTAAATGACTATTCAGACGTTGTTTTTACTTTTGATGATTTAGGTGAAGAAAGTCCATGGATAATTGGTACTGCTGATAATGATTTTTTAGCTGGAAGATTAGTTTTAGATCAATCAAGTAATGCTTCTTAATAAAAATTTTTAAAAATATATAAAAAGCTCTCCTTAGTTATAGCTTATTTAATGCTATAATTAAAAGAGAGCTTTTGATTTTAACGTAATTAAAAATTATTTTATAATTGCATCACTAGCAGTATATTCTTCAAGAGAATTTGCTTTTACTTGAATACAAATATAAGAAATAGAATCATCACTAGCTGCGAAAAATTGTCTTTCTGCTTGAGGAGAGATTCTTACCCAATCACCAGCAACTAAGCTTATCTCTTCATTATCAATAATCACTTTACCTTTTCCACCAATGATATAATAAATTTCTTCATTTTGCTTATG
Source organism: Candidatus Avacholeplasma faecigallinarum (assembly GCA_018715825.1). Classification (GTDB taxonomy): domain Bacteria; phylum Bacillota_I; class Bacilli_A; order Acholeplasmatales; family Anaeroplasmataceae; genus Anaeroplasma; species Anaeroplasma faecigallinarum. The sequence continues at coordinate 1,740 of DVKU01000106.1, read as the reverse complement.
AGAGTGAATAAATGGTACCTTTTGACCAGAAGGTAAGGTATTAATACTAATTTCTGCTCCTGTTAAGCCTAATATATTGTGTAATTCTACTCTTGGTGCGCTTTGGACACTTGTTTTTGTATAATTTTCCATTTTAAATTTCCTCCTTTTCTATTTATGTTATAGCAAATGTTATATTAAAATTGTAGTACGCACTTTAAAGTAACTGCATACAAGCTCAAGTATCCTATGATATAATTACAATGAGGATGATATAATGAGAAGTATAAATGAGTTACCTGAATGTCCGGTTGCTACTACAATTTGTTTAATTGGGAGCAAGTGGAAATTACTAATTATTAGAAATTTAATGAAGAGGCCATGGCGCTTTAATGAGCTATTAAGATCATTAGTGGGGGTATCACAAAAGGTTTTAACTACTAATTTAAGAGAACTTGAAAAAGATGGTATCATATATAGAAAGGATTATAAGGTTAATCCTCCAAGAGTTGAATATGGAATGCCTCAATTAGGTTTAAAACTAACCAACTTATTGGATATTATGGCCTCATTTGGAGATTTTTATAAATCACAAATTTAGAGTATAAATATAAGAAAAAAATTTTTGAATTTGTAAAAAAGAGGAATAAGAGATTATGATATTTGATTTAAAAAATTTTAAATGGGTAAGAGAACCTAAAAAATGGAAGCTTGATAATAAGAGTCTAGAAATTATTACTGAACCAAATACTGATTTATGGCAAAGAACCTATTATCATTTCAGAAACGATAATGCTCCTTGTTTTCAGTTGTCTACAGCGAAACCATATTTTTCATTTACTGTTAAAACTTCATTTTTAGATGCTAAGCATCGCTTTGATCAGTGTGGGGTTATAGTCTATATGGATAGTGATAATTGGATTAAGGCTTCCGTTGAGTATGAAAACGAAGAATATCAGCATTTAGGTAGTGTAGTAACAAATAATGGCTATTCAGATTGGGCTACGACTACTATTGATTCAAGTATTAAAGAAATGTGGTATCGTTTAAGCCGAAGAGAAGATGATTTTAAAATAGAATCATCTACAGATGGAATTAATTTTAGGCAAATGCGAATATGTCATTTTTATAAGGAAAGTGGAGAAATATATTTTGGTGTATACGCAGCATCTCCTGAATCTTCAAGTTTTAAGGCTTGTTTTACAGATTTTAATTTTGGACCATGTATGTGGCTTAAGCATAATGGTCAAAAGCCAGATGACAATTAATGTTTTAATAAAATTAATAGTGAAGGTTTATTTATAAACTACTATTAAATAATAAAACTTATGAATAATTGTTTTTATAATGACCACTTGATTACTAATATTTTTAAAAATTATTTATCATAAGACTAATAAATTAAAATCTATCAAAATGTTGGGATAAATTTCTTAGCATTATCAATCGACCTTACCTAAAATAGTAAATTAAAAGGAGCTGAAATTACATGAACTTTTTTGAAGATATTTACTTTAATAGAAAGCCAGATAGTATAAAAAGTGATTTTGGCAAGGCATTAATTATTGCTGGGAGTAAAAAATATCCTGGTGCTTCCTTTATAGCTAGTCAATTTGCTGAATTAGCTGGTGTTGGGTATGTTGCTTTAAGTGTGCCTGAAACTATATATAATATAGCAGCATCAAAGGTCAGTAATAATATAATTTATGAATTTTTTAGCTCTGGTGATGACTTTAAATGGAGTGATGATTACAGCAAGGT
>DVKU01000105.1 GCA_018715825.1 Candidatus Avacholeplasma faecigallinarum | reverse complement strand
GTAATTCTTTACAATATTCTTTTAATTCCTCTAACTGAGGTCCACCACCAACTAAAACAAATACAGTATCAAAATTTCCCTTACAAGCCTTAGCGTAAGAATTTAATAGTGTAATTATATTTTTTTCCTTTGAAGCTCTTCCTATATATAAGAAAACAAACTGATTAGGCTTAATGCCTAATTTATTTTTAAGATCATTAATTTGTTGATTAGTAAAATGCTTAGGATTAAATTTATCTAAATCAATTCCCGTAGGTATTATTCTTATATCACTATTTAAACCATATTTTAGAGATTGATCATATACCTTCTTAGTTGGAACAATATCTATAATTGAATTTTTAGAAACAGGACCAGTAAATAACTTTCTTAAATATTTTTCCATTAGTTTATGAAAATGTTTATCAAAAAATGGGGATACATATTTAAAATAATCACTCCATAAGGTGTGAAGTGTATGAACCATAGGAATATGCAACTTTTTATGAGCTAAAATTGCTAATTTGGAAATATTATATTCAGTATGAACATGAATAATATCTAAATTTAGATTTTTAATTGTTTTTAAATATTTTCTATGACTAAAGGTATACCTATAATCTCTTAAATCCTTAAAAGGATAAGGTCTACCATATATATTTATTACATTTTTTCTTTGTTTTTCTAAATCTTTTATCTTATCCTCTGCCATGCTTGTAACAATATAACATTCATGTCCTAGGTTTGTTAACCCATCATATAACATTTTAATGGAGGTCACAACACCACTTACAAAAGGATAATATTGATCAGTGAATAACCCTATCCTCATATTTAATACCTCTTTCAAAAAGCAAATACATTACAAATCCATATATCATCATAAGATAATATGTTAGTAATCGCCATAATAGCATACAGCTAACCACTATATTTTGCGGATTAGTATAATTAGAAATAAACGTATAGAATAATGTTGTAAATGCAAACTCTATTCCACCAGCTGCCCCAGGTGTAGGTACCCATGCTGTTATAGTTATTGAAAATGAAGTCATAGCTATAACGTAAAAAATATCATGATAGTCAATTTTCACACCTACTGCATAAAAGATAAAAAATGGAACTAAATAATAAATAAATAACGCAATAATTTTTATTATAAATATTAGCATCATAGTTAATTTATTTTGAGCCATTTGTTTAAAGGCATCTTGCATTTCATTAACAAATACTTCAAATGATAAAATTTTTGGTTCTAGTCTTTTTTTTAAAAATTTAATCTTACAAAATAATTTAAAAATAAGTACCATAAATTTGCCAAAAAATTTTGTTGTTCCTATTAATACAATAAAAGTCATTATTAAAACATTTATGGTAAAGCCGAAGACAACTAACCATATCAAATTATCAATTTCTAACTTCAACTTATTATAATACAATGAAAAACAAATTATCGAAAAAATGTTTATAATAATTTGATATGTTAAAAAATTGACAAGCAAGGCTGATGTAGCATCAGACAATTTCATGTTTTTTTGTTTTAATGCATAAAGCTGAAAAGGCTGTCCTCCTGTTGAAAATGGCGTAATACCATTAAAAAAGAACTCCGTTCCACCAATATGAATTGCTTCATTATAGCTTATATCCTTATATTTCTTTCTTACAAGAATTGCAAATGATGACTGCATTAAAAATGCATAAATCAAAATTGAAATAATTCCTATTAAAATATAAGTATAATTTGTTTGACTTTTAAGTAAATAATAAATTGATTTAAAATCACCTATTGAAAATATAGTTATTAAAAGAGCTAAGAATAAAACTAAAACTAATATTACATAACGAATGATTCTTTTTTTAGTAAACATTATTACATTTCGTCTAAATATTTTATACCAAGTAGACGTAATCCTTCATTTAAAATAATTCTTACACATTTAGCCAAGGCAAAATTTGTATTTCTAATTTGTTCATCTTCACAATTGATTTTCTCTAATGAATAAAATCTATTAAAGCTTTGGGCTAAAGCAAGTAAATATTTAGCGATTACACTTGGAGAATACTCTTCAGATGCTTTTTCAATAGTTGATTTAAATCCGGAAATAAGTTTTACTAACTCAAAATAATGAGGTTTCTCAAACAATTTATTATCGCAATTAGAAATGTCAAAGGTCTTATCCTTTAAAATTGAGGCAATACGAACACCTGTATATTGTAAATATGGACCAGTTTGACCTTCAAATTTTACTGATTGTTCAATATTAAATTCAATGTCAAGACCTCTATAATTTTTCAAATCACCAAATACTATAGCTGCAATTCCAACATTTTTAGCTATTTCCTCTTTATTTTTTAAATTAGGATTTTTAGCATTAATTAGATCATATGCTAAAGATATAGCTGTTTGTAAAATATCATATAATTTGGTAACATTTCCCTTCCTAGTTGAGGCCTTTTTACCATTAGTTAGATATAATCCAAAATTAATATGTTCTACTTGATTATAAAAATCGTAGCCCATTTTTTGAATTAATCTTTTTAACTGATTAAAGTGTAGTTTTTGTTCATTACCAACTACATATAAAATTTTATCAAATTTATATTCTTTTTTACGGTAAAAAACTGCTGCAAGATCTCTAGTAATGTACAATGAGCCGCCATCACTTCTTTTTATTAAGGCTGGTGGCATATCATCACCTAAATTTACTATTTCAGCACCATTATCTAATACTAATAGACCTTTTTGTTGAAGTTCATTTACAACTTCGTCCATCTTATCATTGTAAAAAGCCTCACCATTGTAAGAATCAAAGGTAACATCTAATAAATCATAAATTTGTTTAGATTCTTTTAAAGACTCATTTCTAATCCACTGCCATAGTTGTAAATACTCAGGATCCTTAAGTTCCATCTTTCTAAAGGCTTCTCTTGCTTCATTTTCCAAATTTGGATCTTTCTCAGTTTCCTCATGAAACTTAACATATAATTGAGTTAATTCATTGATAGGATCTTTTAATATTTCTTCTTTATTACCCCATTTTTTGTAAGCAACAATCATCTTACCAAATTGAGTACCCCAATCTCCTAAGTAATTTATAGCAAAAGTTTTATATCCACATTTTTGTAAAATTAATTTTAATGAATTACCAATCATTGTAGAACGAAGGTGTCCAATAGAAAATGTTTTGGCAATATTAGGCGATGAATAATCTAAGGTAACATTAAGACCATTTCCTATATTACTATCACCATAATGGCTATCATCTTCTAAGCATTTACTTAAAATAGATAAAGACAATTGAGATTTGTCAACAAATAAATTTATAAATGCTTGCACTGAATTTATTTGCAATATAGGTAATTGCAAAGAGTTAAGATAATCAACAGCTTCAGCTAACAACTGTGGCATAGGCTTTCTTAATGCCTTTACAACAGTAAACATAGGTATAGAAATATCTCCCAAAGAAGCATTTTTAGGCTCTTCAACTATGATTGATATATCGGTATTATATTTTTCTTTGTAAAAAGATTCTAATTTATTTTTAATTTCATTTTTTAATTGTTCTATCATAACTTTTCCTCTTAATTATATAAAAACTGAGACAGCGTCTCAGTTTTTGTTTTTTTATTGGTTGCTGTGTTGAATCATAAAGGCTTTTTGAATATACATGCTCCAAGTATACGCATCATTATCATATCCTTGTGAATTAAAAATCAAACTACCATCACAGTAAACTAATAATGCTGGATAAGTAAGTAATGAAAATTCTTCAACATCTTTAGATTTATTATTGTTTAATTCATCCTCTATAGTTTTTTGTTCAGCTTTGAAAACTTCTGATTCAGTATCTTCTGTTTCCTCAACCCATTCTGAAGAATAAAAATAAACAGTTTGAATATCCTCATCAGTTGCCATATTATTTATATTTGATACTTGCTCAAGAATAGTTGTGCTATTTGTAGATCCATATAAAACATATACATAGCCACCTTTATTGATAGTGCTAACAAGTTTTTTATGATTTATATCCTCAAAAACATTATCATTTGGTAAATAACTATATGTAGTTGATGAACCACTTGAGTCAGAACTAGCATTAGCATTTGCTAAAGCAATAGCTTCATTTAATTTTGTAGTACAACGCTCCTTTGGTGTTGGTATTGCTAAAACAACAGTAACTGCAATTAATGCCACTATCGCAACTAGTAAAACTACTAACTCCTTTGTCCATTTAAATTTAGCCTTATTCTTTCTATACTTTGATGCCATATATATCAAATTCCCTTCTATCAAATTAAAGAATTAAATTTATTGTAAAAATGCAATCTTGCCTTATTATTATACCAAATTAAAAAATGCTTATCAATAGAAAAAATCGATTTTTTAAATAATTTGTAAAATTTACTAATAAATCGAAAAAGGTCAAAATTCTTTGATATTTTTCATTTGAAATTACTTGAGAAAACGTTTTTTATGGTTTATAATTAAAGTATAAAAAAGACATAAATAAATGATTCAAAAGAGGTGATTTTATGAAGATTTTACTATGTGCTAGTGAGGCTGCTCCCTATGCAAAAACAGGTGGATTAGCTGATGTTATAGGTGCTTTACCTAAAGCTTTGAAACAAAATGGGCAAGATGTTAGAGTTATCATGCCATACTACAAAAAGATTAAAGAGCAGCAAATTGCTTACTATCAAGGCTATGCATACGTTAGAATTGGCTCTCAAACTGAGTATGTTGGGGTATTTCATGCTATATGCGATGGAGTAGATTTTTACTTTATCGATAATGATAGATACTTCTATCGCGATGCGTTATATGGCTATGGTGATGATGGTGAACGATTTGCCTTTTTCGATTTTGCAGTACTAGAGGCATTAAGAGTTGTAGATTTCTTCCCTGATATAATTCATTGTAATGATTGGCAAACTGGTTTAATACCATATATATTAAAGGCTAATTACAATGGCTATTATGAATATAATAGAATTAAGACTGTATATAGCATCCACAATATTCAGTATCAAGGAATTTTCCCTATGGATATGATGCAAATTCTATTTATGCCTTATTCTTCATCATTAGAGTTTGGTGGCTGTATAAACTTTATGAAGACTGCCATTATGGAATCTAATGCTATAACAACAGTTTCTCCAACCTATAAAAATGAAGTTTTAACCGATTATTATGGCTATAAACTTAATAATATTTTAGGCTTAAGGTACTTTGATTTTGAAGGTATATTAAACGGAATTGATACTGATAAATATAATCCTCAAACCGATAAGTACATATTTAAAAATTATTCAATTAAAAATGCTATTGATGGAAAAAAAGCAAACAAATTGGAACTTTTAAAAGAATTCAATCTTGATTGTGAGGACGTACCACTTTTCGGTTTAGTTTCTAGACTAGCTGAACAAAAGGGAATTGAATTATTAATGCCTATATTAGATGATGTAATAAATTATTCTAACGCAAAGTTTATTTTAATGGGCAGTGGCGATAAAGTCTATGAGAACTTTTTCAAAATGATGGAAAGTAAATATCCAAATAGATTTAAATGCTATATAGGCTATTCTGACTCTATGGCTCAAAAAATATATGCTGGCTGTGATATATTTTTAATGCCATCTAAATTTGAGCCTTGTGGTCTTGGACAAATGATAGCGATGAGATATGGTGCTTTGCCACTTGTTAGAGAAACTGGTGGTTTAAAGGATACTGTATCACCTTACAATGAATTTGAGGAAACTGGAACAGGATTCTCATTTACAAATTTTAATGCTCATGATCTAAAAGAGGTTATGTTTTTAGCAATTAACACCTATAATAACAAAAAAGGTGTATGGAAAAAGCTTGTCAAACAAGCAATGGAAAAGGACTATAGTTGGCGTCAGTCAGCTTTAGAATATATAAATTTATATAACAAGCTAACAAAATAGGGGGATTTATTTAATGGAAACTTTAGCTTTAATTTTAGCCGGAGGTCGTGGCTCTAGATTGGATATCTTATCTGAAAAACGTAGTAAACCAGCTGTACCATTTGCAGGAAAATTTAGAATTATCGACTTTGCCTTATCAAATTGTACAAATTCAGGTATTTTTCAAATCGGTATATTAACTCAATATCTGCCACTATCTTTAAATGAACATATGGGTGTTGGTAAGCCTTGGGACTTAGATAGACGTGATTCTTTTGTAACATTACTTCAACCAAATAACTCTTGGTATGAAGGTACCGCTGATGCAATACGTAAAAATCTTGAATTCGTTAAGCGTTATGCCTCTAAATATGTCTTAATTCTTTCTGGTGATCATATTTATAAAATGGATTACTCTAAAATGATTGAACAACATAAACAAACTGGTGCTGATTTAACAATAGCTGCTAAAATAGTTCCTATGGAAGAGGCTTCTAGATTTGGTATTTTAGAGACTGATTCTAATTTAAAAATTCAAAAATTCGTTGAAAAACCAAAGGAGCCAAAATCTAATAAGGCTTCTATGGGAATATATGTTTTTTCAACTGAGGCATTAATAGAGGCTATAGAATCTCATCCAGATATTAAAGAATTAGATTTCGGTATGCATATTATTCCTGAAATGATTCATACTAAAAATGTTTATGCCTATGAATTCTATGACTACTGGAAAGATGTAGGAACATATGATTCATATGTTGAAGCTAATTTGGAATTATGTCATGATACAGCTTTAGACCTATATGATAATTCTTGGAAGATTTACACAAAATCTGAAGATTTACCACCTGTTAAGGTTGGAGATTCAGCAACACTTTGCACTTCCCTAATTTCTAATGGTTGTAGAATTGAAGGACATGTTGAGGAATCTGTTTTGTCACCAGGAGTAATAGTTGGAAAAAATTCTAGTGTTAAACATTCCGTTATCTTAAATGATGTTGTTATAGGTGATAATTGTCGTATAGAAAATACAATTATTGATAAAAACACTGTTATTGGTAATAATTCAATTATCGGTACAGGCGATGATTATACACCAAACAAGGATAATCCTAAGGTATTATCTTCCGGCTTAAATGTTATTGGTAAAAAATTAATTTTACCAGAGGGACTAGTACTAGAAAGAAATGTTCGTATTTTCTCTTCTGCAAATCCAAAAACTATAACTCAAAAACATATCAAATCAGGCGAGACATTAAAGTAGCCATTAATAAAAAACCATAAGACTTATTATTTTAAGCCTTATGGTTTTTTTATCTTTTACTTCCAACTGTAAATAATGCTAATGTTCCAGGACCAGAATGTGCTCCAATAACTGGACCTATTTTACTGATATATATTTTAGAATTTATATCATTTTTCTTATAAGCATCCTCTAATAATTGTTTTAAATATTCGGCATCCTCTAAACAATCACCGTGAGATATTAATGTAATATAATCTTGAGTTTTATCGTAATCTATTATTGTAGAATCAACTAACTGACGAATAGCCATTTTACGTCCAATTTTTTTATAAATTGCTTTTAAATGACCTTCATCATCTACATTCAACACTGGTTTTATTTTTAATGCTTTAGCTACAAATGCTGAGGCATTTGATAATCGACCACCTCTTTTTAAGGTATCAATATCATCAACTGTAAACCAATGACGAATCTTAAATTTAAATTTGTCTAGATGATTGGCATTTTCCTCTAAGGACATATTATTATTTTTATTGCAAACTGCTTGATATACTAATAAACCTTCACCTGCTGAGGCACATAAGGAATCAACGACACAAATTTTACGGTTTGGATATTGTTCAAGTAGCTCATCCTTAGCTAGTCTTATAGCATTGTAGCTTCCTGATAGTCCTGATGAAAAGGCAATACATAAAATATCCAATCCTTTTTCTAAATATGGTTTAAAGAAATCCTCAACATCTATAACATTTAACTGAGCTGTTGTAGCAATTTGTCCTTGTCGCATAAAATCATAAAATTCTTTTAAAGGTAATTCTCTTTCATCAAAATAATTTTTATATTCATTGCCATTAACTCTAAATGTCATAGGTTGAATTTCAATATTCCAATCTTTAACTAATTCATCAGTTAAATCACAAGTTGAATCACTAATAATTACATAATCACTCATCTTTATGTCTCCTTTTCTTTTTCATATCGTTTTTCTTAAGTCTTTTGGCAATATCGTCGATCATGGCTTGTCTTTTTTTCTTATATCCTGGGCTAACCTTTTTGGCCTTAGGAACAAATTTCATAGCCATCTTATGATAATCTGTCTTAGGCTTTTCTCTTAAGGCTCTTGTATTTCTACCCTTGAATTCAACCAATTCCCCATTTTTTAATTCATAGTAATTAGGTCTGATTCCTTTTTTAGCTAAATTATCTAAATATTGATCATCAATTTCCTCATAAAATGAATAAACGATTCCATCTAAAAACATTCTTCCTGTTCTTCCACTTCTATGAAGATAAAATTCATAATCATTAGGTAATTGATAATTAATGATATGGCTGACTCCTTCGATATCTATACCTCTTGCGGCTAGATCGGTAGCTACTAAATACTGATATTTTAGATTTTTACAATCTTGTAAAACTCTTTTTCTTTCTCTTGGTGTTAAATCACCATGCATAACTCCAACAAAGAATCCTTTGCTGGCTAAAACCTTGCTAACATCTAAAACTGACTGTTTTTTGTTGACAAATATTATACAAAAATATGGTTGAATATTTTCTAATAGCTCAATTAAGCAATCCATTCTATCTCTATGCTTTAAAGGTATCCATATATGCTTTATTTGATCATCAGATTGACTACTCATATCAATAAAATCTACATTAGTCATATATTTTTTTATATATGGCAAAATATTTTCTGAAACAGTAGCTGAAAAAAACATAAACTTAGCATCTTTACAAACAAAGGTAATTCTATCAAGTTCATCCATAAAACCACTTTCAAAGGTCATATCAACCTCGTCAACCACAAAGTATTTTGCACGATAAATTTTTAATACATTTTCATCTATACTTAAATCCTTAATTTTACCTGGTGTACCTATTACAATTTGAGGTTGACTAATTTTTAATCTTTCTATTTCCTTTAATCTATCACTACCACCTGTATAAAGCCTTATATCAATTCTATCCTTACAAAATGATGCTATATGCTGAGAAACTTTATAAATTTGCATTGCTAGTTCCTTTGTCGGAGCTATTATTACTGCTTGAACATTATATAAACTTTCATCCAAATTTTGAAAAATTGGAACTAAAAAGGCGTGAGTTTTGCCACTACCAGTTTTAGATTTGGCTAATATATTTTTATTACTATTTACTTTATCAATAACACTTTTTTGAATAGGGGTAAAGCTTTTAAATTTTAAATCTGTTAAAGCTCTTACGATGTAATCCTTTAATTCATAAACATTAAATTGCATTGTATCCCTCCTTAAAATATCCGTTTTATCATAGCATTAAATTAATTTCTTTTCAAGTGCTTTTTATTTAGCTTTCGATTGTGATTTGGTAAAATTTTTTTTAAATAAGACTTTTTCTCCATATTTACTTTGATAATTATTAATTAGATTGTTTATAATATCTTCCCTTTGGTCATAACTTAACACATTAAACAAATTATATTCTTTAGGAATATGATCTTTATCAACCAAATTATTTAGTCCAACACCGATAAGTCGATAGCCCTTATCTAAAAAATTTTCTTCTAAAAGCTCTTGAACAGTTTCAAAAATAATTAAAAAATCATCGGTATACGTATCAAGTGTCTTTTGTCTTGATATTGTTTGAAAATCAGTATCCCTTAATACTATGGATATTGTCTTTGTAAAATAACCATCCTGTATCATTTTACTATGAATTTCTCTTGTCATTTTTCTAAGCTCATATAAAATCTCAGCCTCTGAGATAAGGGC
>DVKU01000104.1 GCA_018715825.1 Candidatus Avacholeplasma faecigallinarum | reverse complement strand
AGGTAGTTATTTTTAGATTAAAGTGGTAAAATGTTGTTATAGTTATATAGGGGAGGCTTTAAAAATGAAAATAATACATGCTGCTGATTTACATATTGGTAGTGCTTTTGGTGATTTTTCTAATGAAGCTAAAAGACAAAGAAAGGCTGAACTTGTAAATTCATTTAAAAGAATAGTTGATTATGCTCATGAAAATTCGATAAGTATTATTTTATTATCAGGCGATGTGTTTGATAAGGATAGAGTAAATAAGGCTGATAAGGATTATTTTTATCAGATTATAGAAGGTAACCCTGATATTAGCTTTTATTATTTAAAGGGTAATCATGATATTAAAAGTGAAGTAAATAAAGAAGATATTCCTAATTTGTTTTTATTTAATAATGAATGGAAATATTATAATGTTAAAGATGTTGTAATAGCTGGAGTTGAAATTTCTTCTAATAATAAATCTATTATACCTTCAACCTTAAATTTAACTAGTGATAAATTTAATATTGTTATGCTTCATTCAGATATTAAAGAATTGGCAATCAATAAATTTAAAAATAAATTTATTGATTATATGGCCTTAGGACACATTCATAGCTATTCTTGTAATAATTTGGATTCTAGGGGTGTGTATGTATATAGCGGTTGTCTAGAGGGAAGAGGATTTGATGAGGTTGGAGAAAAGGGCTTTGTAGTTATAGATAGTACAGCTAAAACTCATCAGTTTATTCCTTTTGCGGTTAGAGGAGTATATGAGGTTAAGATTGATATTACAAATACTAAAACGCTATATGATGCAGTAAAATTAATTGAAGAAAAAATGTTTTTTATACCAAAAGGTTCAATCGCTAGAAGTATTGTAATTGGGAGTGTTACATATCCATTATCTGAGTTAGATAAAAGATTACATTTAGCACTCGATTTTAAATTTATGTACTATGAGGTTAAAAATAAAACTACTAAGCTATTAAATCTTATAGATTATCAGCATGATATTTCCTTAAGAGGCGAGGTTATTAGAACAATATTATCTAAAAAATTGGATTTGGATAAACAAAATCAAATTTTAGATGATTGTATTAAGCTTTTAAATGGGGAGGACATTGATTTATGCGATTAATATCATGCCATATTGAAAACTTTGGAGCACTAGAAAATTTAGATATTAAATTTAATAAAAATATGAATTCCTATTGTAAAGAAAATGGTGTTGGAAAAACAACATTAGCTACATTTATTAAAGCTATGTTTTATGGCTTTGAAAAGAAAAAGTCATTAGAATTTCCAGATAGGCTTCATTACTTTCCTTTTAAGGGTGGAAATATAAATTATGGAGGTAATTTAGTTTTTGAAGCAAAAGGAAAAATATATAAAATTGAAAGAATATTTGATGCTAAAAGTGATAGTAAGGATTTCATTGAGGTTAAGGACCAATATGGAAATACCATAAATTGTGGTGATGCTTTAGGAGAATATTTTTTTAATATAGATTTGAAGTCTTTTGAAAAAACCTTGTTTGTTAGTAATGAAGATTTAAGTATAAAAACGACAGAGTCTATAAATAAAAAGCTTTTAGGATTTGTTAATGATATTGATGAATCAAAAATTAATAAAATATTAAGTGAAAAGATTAAAAGTCTTGAAAGCACTAGGAAGAATTCTATAGGAATTATAGAAGGCTATAATATAAAAATAAATAATGTAGAACAACAAATTGCTCAGGCAAATATTCTTTTGGCAAATTTAGGCTTAAAATATAATAAATATAATCAATTAAATGAGGAAATAAATAAATTATATAAACAAAAGGATCAGCTTAAAAATTTAGAGGTTTATAAGGCTAAGTATGAAGCTATTAATACTAAGAAAAAAGAAATTGAAGCTAATAAAAAACTAAAACAAGCTTTAGATAATAAATATCAAAAAGGACTACCTAGTAGCAGTGAATTAGATGAACTTAAAAAATTATGTCAAAATGGTGATAGGCTTGCTGTTAAAGAAAATGAATATAGACTGAATGAAAACGAAGAGAAATCTTTCTTAGAATTACAAAATACTTATCATGATAATGCTTTTACTTTTGATGAAATTTCTTCCTTGAGAGCCTCTATAGCAAATAAAAACCAGGCAATTATTAGAAAAAAAGACTATCTTATATCTAAGCCTGATGATGTAGAGCTTTTAAAGCTATCTAAAATATTTAACAATGGGGAAGTAGCTAAAGAAGAAATTGAGAAGTATGATAGCTTAGTTTTAAATTGGTTAAAGGAAGAATCTATATTAAAGGACAATAGCTTTAATGAAGATAAAAATATAGCTAATATAAAAAATAGATTTATTTTTTCAAAACCATCATCTACTGAATTAGATGATATTAATAATAAGATAAAGGAGTATGAGGATAATACTTTAAAAATAGATGCCTATAATCAAAGCGTATATAGTCACAAGCCTTCAAAATTTAGATTAAAAGGCTTAATAATGGCGTTAAGCTTGATTTTGTTAATAGTAGGTGTATGTTTATTATTTTTTATGCTTTATCTAGGAATTACATTAAGCCTTATAGGAATAATTACATTTTTAATTTCCATCCTATTTATAAAAGTAGACAAAACAATTATAAATAAAAAGTCTTTAGAACAAATTGCTGATCTTAAGGCTAAAAATAATGTTATTGCTAATCAATTACGGGCTTATTTTGCTAATTATAGATTGTCATCGGATAATTTTTCATTTAATTTAGAAAGACTAAAAATGGATTTAGATGCTTTAACAGAGTATGAACAATTAGAAAATAAAAATAAAATGAAGCTTTTTGATTTAGTTAAAAAGCACAATGATGATAAACAAAGAATAATCCAATTTTATAATCAATATGAATGTATTGATAACGATATTAGTAGGCTTCCTAGCCTGTTAAAGGACAAGCTTTTACATTATAAAAGTTTAAAAAATAAAAAACAGCTTTATAATAATAACATTAATAAAGAAGATAAGATAATTAATGAAGAAAACAATAAAATAAATAATATATTTTTTAGGCACAATATTTTATTAGAAAATGAATTAGATGATGTGGTAGTCCAAAAGCTTGAACTTGATAGTAGTAAATATCAAAGTCTTAAGGAAAAAACAAAAAAATTAGCTGATATTAACAAAGCCATAAAAGAAAATGATGATAAAATAAGTGATATTTTATCTAAATATTCATTAAGTAAAAATTTTGATTTTCAAAATCAATATTTAGATTTAAAAAAAGATAAGGATGAATATGATAGACTGATAAATAAAATAGCTTTTGATAAAGATGATCTAGAAACATTTATAAAAAATAATAAATTAAACGATATTATAATAGATGATAATATTGATTTAGATGATGAGGCTATCGATAAAAAAATAAACGAATTAAATATTAATTTATCTACAATTGATAATGAAATTAAAGAGGATGAAAATATAATTAATAATGTCGATGATTTAAAGGCTGAAATTCAAAGATTGACCCAGAATAAAAACAAAAGTATAGAAAGGCTAGATGATTTAAAAATATTACAGCAATGCTTTTTAGAGGCTGAGGGCAATTTAAAGGAAAAATATATTACTCCTATATTTTCATCATTTATTAAATTTACTAATAAAATAAGTAGTAAGCTTTCATTAAATGTAAAAATGGATTATGATTTTAATCTAAAGTATGATATTTTAGGTAAAGAAAGAGATTATAAGCATTTATCAGAGGGCTTGAAAACATGCCTAGCATTATGCATGAGGCTTGCTATAATTGAAAATATGTACAAGGATGAAAAGCTATTTATGATATTAGATGACCCATTTACTAGCTTAGATCAAAATAACATTAATAAATGCATAGAGGTTTTAAAGGAACTCTCTAAAGAAAGTCAAATTATATATTTTTGTTGTCATGAAAGTAGAAGTATTTAATGATAAGTATTTTTTAATATTATGAAAATATTATAAATCTTTTTTACTTTTTGCCAAATAATATAATATTTACATTAATTTATTTGTCAAATAATCTATAAAAATTAATAATTGTTGATTTTTTGATAATGATAAGAGTATAATATTAGTAGATGTAATTTAGAGGGGGAGGAATTAAATATGAAATATTGTTCACATTGTGGAAGTGAAGTTCAAGATGATGCAATTTATTGCCCAAATTGTGGTGCTTTAATTGCCCAAAGCAATGACAATACCAATGCTAATACTAATGTTTATGTGGAAAAGATTAGTGGATTTGCTATAGCGGGCTTTGTTTGTTCATTCTTTATTCCTTTATTAGGATGGATTTTTGGAGGTATTGCTCTTAGTAAATCAAAACAAACTAATAAGAGTAAGAATTTATCGATTGCCGCAATTATTATCGCATCAGTTGTCTTTGTAATAAATTTTATACTTCAAATTTTTAATTATGACTTATTGT
>DVKU01000103.1 GCA_018715825.1 Candidatus Avacholeplasma faecigallinarum | reverse complement strand
TTTCAATAGGGAGAGTATATATAAATTATGAAAAAGTTTTATTTGTCTTTTGCAAGACATTTATACTATCCCCACAAATATACTAATTATACATATTTTTTTAAAATTAATAACGATTTATATATCTTTTTATTTCCCACTCAGAAACATGGCGTCTATATTCATTCCATTCGATAGTTTTAGCCTCTATCATTTTATTTACAATATGACCACCCATTGCTTCTAAAATAAGAGGGTCCTTCTTAAACTCATTTACAGCATCATAAAGATTGCTTGGCAATGAATCTACTCCTAAAGCTTGACGCTCTTCATCATTTAAAGCATACAAATTTTCATAAATAGGAGCTACCATAGGACAATTTCCCTCTATACCATCTAAACCTGCACGAAGAATAGCGGCAATAGCTAAATATGGATTTGCAGCCACATCAACACTTCTAACCTCAGTTCTAGTCTTTAATCCTCTTGCAGCAGGTATACGAATCATAGTTGAACGATTTGAATCACTCCAAGAAATATAACATGGTGCTTCAAATCCTGGAACAATACGTTTATATGAGTTAACAATAGGATTAGTCATTAAACAGAAGCCTTTAGCATGCTTTAAAATACCAGAAATCCAACGATTAGCTGTGTCACTTAATTGATTATGTGTTGTCTCATCATAAAAAGCATTCTTTCCATCATTAGTTAATAATGAACAATTGACATGCATTCCACTTCCATTAATACCTTCAACAGGCTTTGGCATAAATGTAGCATGAAGTCCATGACGACGAGCAATATTTTTAACAACTAGCTTAAAAGTTTGAACATTATCGCAAGCCTCTACTGCAGAATCAAATTTAAAATTTATTTCATGTTGACCAGTAGAAACCTCATGATGAGCTGCCTCAATTGTAAAACCTATTTTTTGAAGTTCTAATACAATATCTCTACGGCAATCCTCAGCACAATCGACTGGAGCTAAATCGAAATATCCACCATGATCATTAAACTCTAAAGTTGGTTGTCCTTTATCATTTAACTTAAATAAGAAAAATTCTGGTTCAACTCCACAATTGAATGCCTTATATCCCATTTTCTTCATTTTCTCAAGATTTCTCTTTAAAATTCCACGAGGATCTCCTTCAAATGGAACATGCTCTCCATCATGACCTGGTCTATAAACATCACATATAAACCTAGCAACCTTACCATACAATGTATTTTCCCAGCTTAAAACTAAAAAAGTATCTAAATCTGGGTGTAAAAACATATCTGCTTCATAGATTCTTACAAATCCTTCGATTGAAGAACCATCAAACATAACTGAATTATCTAAAGCATCCTCTAATCTAGTTACTGGTATTTCAACATTTTTTAACATACCCATCATATCTGTAAACATCATACGAATATAACGAATATTTTCCTCCTTACAAATACGACGAATATCATCCTTAGTATAACGACTCATTTTAACATACCTTCCTTTTCCACGAATAATTATACACGAATAAAGATTATTATTCAACTTTAATTTAAGTAAAGACTTATTTAAAATAAGAAAGACACTTTCAAACGAAAGTGCCTTTTTGGAAGAGTGGTATGAACATATCCGACTATACTTCAAACATTAAATCTTGATAGCTAGGTACTGGCCAATAATCCTTATCAACGATATTTTCTAGCTCATCAATTGGTTTTCTAACCTTCTCTATAGCATCACAAACTAAGTCCTTGTATAAATAAGCTTTTTCTTTGCTATCTTCACATTCTCTAGCTTTTGCAAGTGTGCTCTTTAAAAGTTCTACCTTATCACAAGCTTCATTGATTAAAGCAAGAACTGTATCTAAATGTGATTTTTGATAATTTAGGCTAACAGAACTAAGTTCGCTGAAGCTTTTTATTTCATTAGCAACATCTAAAGCATAGCTCCTAACAGCAGGAATATATTGTTTTAAAACCATATGAATAGCTGTTTGAGCTTCAATATCTTTAGTTTGGCTATAATTTTCATACATTATTTCACTACGAGCATGTAATTCCTTTGAATTTAAAACATGCATTGCTTCAAACATTTCAACTGTCTTAGGATCAGTAATAGCGGAAATAGCCTCGCAATAGGTTCTTACATTTGGAAGACCTCTTCTCTTAGCTTCTTCCTTCCATTCTTCTGAATAGCCATCACCATTAAATATAACTCTTTGATGTTCTTTTAAAGTCTTTGCAATATATTTCATTGCATCTTCTTCAAAATTCTTAGAATTTTCTAAGGCATCACATGCATTTTTAAATTCAGAAGCTACAACAACATTTAAAGCCGTATTACACTCTGCTATACATGATGATGAAGCAACCATTCTAAATTCAAATTTGTTACCAGTAAATGCAAATGGTGATGTTCTATTACGGTCAGTACAATCAGCCTTAATAGGAGCAATACTTGGAATGTTTAAATCTAGTGTGCTTCCTTGAACTGAGTAAGTAGCCTTGCCTGTTTTTATAATTTGCTCAACTACATTGGCAATTTGATCACCAAGATAAATAGATATAATAGCTGGTGGAGCTTCGTTAGCTCCTAAACGGAAATCATTACCAGGTACGGAAGCACTTAATCTTAAGTATAAGGCATTTTCATCGACAGCTTTAACAATACAAGCTAAAGTCAATAGGAATAATAAGTTTTTATGTGGCTCATCGCCTGGGTCAGTTAAATTAAGACCGGTATTAGTAGTAATAGACCAGTTATTATGTTTTCCAGAACCGTTAACTCCGTTATAAGGTTTTTCATGGAATAGTGCTACTAAATCATTCTTTATAGCCATTCTTTTTAAAGCATCCATTAAAATCATATTTTGATCGGCACCAACACTTGATGATGCAAAAATTGGCGCTGTCTCATGTTGTGCTGGAGCAACCTCATTATGATCTGTTTTAGCAGTAATTCCAAGGCTCCATAATTCATTATTAATATCCTTCATAAAGCCTGCTACCCTTAAAGAGATAGGGGCGAAATAGCATTCTTCAGTTTGTTGATGCTTAGAAGGGATATTACCAAATAATGTACGTCCTGTCATCATTAAATCTTCACGCATTTTATATAATTCATGATCAACTAAAAAGTACTCTTGTTCTGGACCGATAGTTGAAGAAACCTTTTTAACAGTTTTGATTCCAAACATCTTTAAAAATCTCTTACCTTGTATATCTAAGGCATTTAAAGAACGTAATAATGGAATTTTTCTATCTAGAGCTTCACCATGATATCCTAAAAATACTGTTGGAATACACATTACAACTCTATTAGCATCCTCTTTTAAAAATATTGGTGTAGAAGGATCCCAAATAGTATAACCTCTTGCATTAGCAGTCTTTCTTAGACCACCACTTGGAAAACTTGAAGCATCTGGCTCACCTTTAATAAGATTTTTACCTTTAAATTTTAATATTACCTCGCTACCAGAAACATCTAAAAATGAATCATGCTTTTCAGCAGGAATACCAGTAAGTGGTAAAAACCAATGAGTATAGTGAGTAGCGCCATTTTCAATAGCCCATTCCTTAACAGCTTGTGCAACCTCATCAGCTATAGATGCATCTAAAGGTGCACCTTCATTAATTGTCTTCATCAAGCTTTCATAAGTTTCTTTTCTTAATCTTTCTCTCATTTTCTTTTGATCAAAAGTTTTTGATCCGAACACAGTTAAAATATCTTTCATAATTTTTTCCTCTCTTCCATTTTTTGAACAAAAAAAGTCGCAATAACCCTAGTTATTTGCGACTTTGCAATCATAATTATATAAAAGCACCTTTGCTCACTTACAATAATATGCAATTTAATCATTAATGTCAACTAAAAAAACAATGTAAACGTTTTTCATAAAATTTAATTTGCTTTAAATGACATAATATGAATTAAATTCAAATGCTATTCGTTTAAAATTTTTTTAGTTATACTTCTTTTCAAATAAATATTTGTAATAATGCCAGATAGTATCCCAGTTAAAACAGACAAAATAGCGATAAAAGGAAGATAAAATATAACAGCCCGCGTAGATAACAAAATAATAGCCACAATAATTTGTCCAACGCTATGGCTTATTGCCCCTAAAATAGATACACCAATAATACTAAAAAACTTAAACCTAGTAAACAAGGCCATTACTATAAATGACAATATTCCTCCTGATAACGACATAAAAAAGGTAGGCTGCAATAATGTAGCTCTTAAAATTGCCACCAATATTATCCTTAATAAATCAACTAATAAAGCTTCCTTAATACTAAACTCAACAAGCATTATTAAAATTATAACATTAGCTAACCCTAATTTAACTCCCGGTATGAAAATCGGAATAAATGACTCCATTATACTTACAACAATTGCAATTGCCAGCATCATGGCAATAATACAAAGTCTTTTTATACTCATACTATAGCATCCACCTCATCATTGCCTACTATTATAATATAAATCTTATTAGGTAAACAAGTTATAGTTTGATTGGCTTTAGATATATAGCCTTGATTTATGCAAATATGGTCTGGACAATCACTTTGCAAAACCCTAATTTTGGAATTTTTCACCTCAATATAGACATCCCCTATATCACCTTGAACTGTATAACTATCATCCTTTTTTAAATCAATTTGTAATACTACATCATCATTATGATAAACATAGGCAACTAAATTTTTATTTGGAGTAAGATATAAAAATAAAAATGAGACTAAGGCTATAATAAGTATCACTATAATTAAAATAATATCATTACGTTTTTTATGCATAAATCTTCCAGCCTTCTGTCTGATATATAACCTTATCCTTAAATAAAATAATATCTATATTTTCACTATCAGCAAAATTAATTGCTTCATCTAAAGACATAGCCATAATTGCTGTAGAATATACATCACATAATATACTATTATTTGTTTTAACATTAACACTATCATATGTAGTAGCAGGATAACCTGTAAAAGGATTTATTAAATGATGATACAAAACGCCATCAATTAATGCATGCTGATATCGTCCTGATGATGTTCCTATAGCATTGTTTTTATCTAAAATGATATAAATATTGCCATTTTCATACGGTTTAGTTAAAGCAATTTTAAAATCATCATTTACTTTACTTCCATATACTAAACTAGAATTTCCAGCATTAATTAAGTACCCATCTATTTTATTCATAGACAAATACTGTTGCGCAAGCTCTGTGGCATATCCTTTCGCTATAGCACCTAAATCGAGATTACCATCACCTAGTAAGGTTATAGTATCATCTTTTATTTCGATAGATGTTTGTTCTATTATTTTTAATTCGCTTTGAATAGTTTCATCTTCTACTAATTTCCCATTTTTAATAGCCGTTTTCCATAAATGGGTTAACCTACCCATAAACGGATTGTAATAACCATTAGTTTTATCAATCATAGAAATAGCACTTTTAACAATATCGACTAATAATTCATCAGCTTTAATTGTTCTTTTAACGTTCAAATCATATATTCCATTTTGGCCTTCATAATCCTCAAAATCACCTGTTAATTTATCGACATTTTGATAAATCTTTTTTATTTGGTCATAATGATTTTTATAATCTTCAACATTATAAAAAGTTATATTTATTGTTGTATCCATTGCATATATTGGAGTACAGTTAGTTATTCTTAGGCTATTACATGACGATAGTACTAACAATGACAATATAATAGCTATTAAATACTTAATTCTTCTCATTTTTATCTTTCCTATTTAATATTCCTGTAGTTAAAATATTATTATTAGCACAATATCTATAAAGTAGCATACATAAGCAAGAAACCATTACACCCGTAGCACAACCAGCAATAACATCAGTAAAGTAATGAACGCCTAAAATAATTCTAGATGCCATTACTAAAAACATTAATAATAAACAAACGACATATATGACACTTTTTAACCATTTTTTAAAGTTTGTATGATAAGTTAAGTAGATTAAAAAAGAATATAAAAAGCCGGCTACCGTAGAATGTCCGGAAGGAAAGCTTGTTGTATCCTCAGCCATCCACCTCATTTCAGCATAAGGTCTTTCACGAGAATACATATCCTTCATACCAACATTTAAAATTAAAGAAAGCATTACTCCAAATAGCAACAAAAAGAATTGAAAATCTAATTTAGTATAAAAAGCGGCGAAAAGTAAAAATAATACTATTATTACAAAATAACCAAATTCTGTGACGATTCTAGCTAGCCAGTAAACAAAGCCATACTTTTCACCTCTTATTTTATAGGCAAAATCTCTTATCACAACATCAATGGTGATAGGTTCAACTCTATTAAAATAAATTAAAATGGCTAAGAAAATAAAAATAATAGAACAAGCGATAAAACCACTTAGCTTTATAATTCTTATTAGATTATTATGACTCATAACGCACCATCCTAACTATGGTTTTATTATTTTGCTCTAAGTAATTAATTTCATCTATTAAAGCGTTTATTATCCCTAGATCATCGTCATATGCGCCTTCGCCCATAAGTTCCCAGCCATATTCTTCTATTTGGGGATCGCGTTGGCCTTTAATATGCAATAAAACATAGTCTTTAATAGCTTGAATATAACCTGAAAAGGAAAAATTAATAATAACTTGATCATCACAATTACTTATGCCTATCGTTAAATCTTTGATATTATTTTCTAATAGGTATAGGGAAAATTCTTCTACTATTTTACATATCTTTTGATTTTTGATCATTTTTATTCCTCCTTTTATAAAAGACCTTTTCTGCACAAACGGCTAACATAGATGCCTCAAATCCAGCAGCTAAACCATTATTATATAAATCAAAGCCACCTTGTAGGCCAATCATAAGTGGTGTTAAAACCATATGTAAAAAACCACCTATGATGCCATAAATTATACCATACTTTCCTGCAATTGGAGCAAGTCCACTTGCAAAAATAAAAGCAACTAGCATATTAATATCTCGATGAATCTCAATATTAAAATCTCCTCTTAGAGCTAATTTTAATACTATTTGCAAAATGGCCCCAATCCATATATAGCATGCATTTCTAAGATGAAGACCAAACGCAGCACAGCCTAAAATAGCTAAAATACTACCAAATAGAATACCATTAAGTGGAATATTTAAAATAAGGACTAGTAAAAATAAGATAAATCCTAATATGCCAAAATTAAGCATAACAGTTTCAACACCAAAGTCTTTTAAATAATCACTAACTAGACGGCCTGGTGTTTTCATTAGTTTAACGTATTTTTTTAAACAATCTAAATCGCCAATTAAAGCTAAGAAAATAAATAATACGGACATACTTCCTAAAAGAACTGAAAATATCCATGAGTCATTATTATCATATAACTCATTAGGAACTACCTTAACTCCAAAAAAGGTAAAGAAAGCAAAAAATATTGCCGAAATAATTCCTAAAGCAAAGCCTGTATTATAAAGATTATAGCCCTCGTGAAAAACAATAGTATGAGAACTATAGGCTGGTATAATAAAACCAACTATGATTCCCACAACTATACCAAGAGGAATAGATAAAAACATGCTAATATCTAATCCAAAAATAGTATAGCTTACTAATGGTGATAAGCCTGTAGAAAATAATATCGCTAATATAAAATTTTTAAATGGTGTTTTTTTAAATATTGAATATAACCAAATACCTAGATAAATTGGCAAGGTATTTATTATGTTTTTTCCAAAAAATGAAAACCCGGCTATCATTATTATTCCTGAATAAACAGGGCCAGACATTTTAATTTTTAAAAGCTTTAACATGATTAAATTAAAAGCTAATATCGTGCTCACATTAAATAATGTAGCTCCTAAGCCACCTATATAAACATAATCAGTTAATAATAAAGAAGGGCTTGTAAGAATATTAACATAGCCCTTAAACATGATATCAACAGGCTCGAAGCAAAAGCTAAGAATGAAAATCATCACACAAAAAAATTCTAAATATAAATTATTATGCATATATTGAATAACTTTCTTCATATTATTTTCATCATCCTATGATGATTTTCTCCTTTCTTTTAATTATAAAACATTACATAAAAATAGTACTAATAATAAAACTCCTAGAATTATTCTATAAACACCAAAAGGCTTGAAATCATGCTTTTTAATAAAAGACATCAAAAACTTAATTACAAACAATGATACCATAAAAGCCACAACACAGCCTATTAACAAAAACAAAACCTGAGATGTAACTAAACTATTACCATCAATAAAGAATTTAACAAGCTTTAATAATGAAGCTCCAAACATCACTGGTATTGATAAGAAAAATGAAAATTCAGAAGCAACACTACGACTACATAATAACAACATAGCTCCTAATATTGTAACTCCACTTCTAGATGTCCCTGGAATTAAAGCTAATATTTGAAAACAACCAATAAAGAAGGCTGTTTTCCATGTTAAATTCATAGTTTCATAAGTCTTAAATTCTCTTTTCTTATTAAATATCTCTAAAACTATGAATAATATTCCGTATAATATTAAAGTTATACTAACAACCACAGCCGTATTAAGATACTTGTTAACAATATCATCTAAAAATAAGCCTATAACGGCAGCTGGTATACATCCTACTATTA
The DNA here is from genome assembly GCA_018715825.1 of Candidatus Avacholeplasma faecigallinarum. Classification (GTDB taxonomy): domain Bacteria; phylum Bacillota_I; class Bacilli_A; order Acholeplasmatales; family Anaeroplasmataceae; genus Anaeroplasma; species Anaeroplasma faecigallinarum. The sequence continues at coordinate 13,104 of DVKU01000103.1, read as the reverse complement.
CCTTAGCCCACAAAATCCATATATTTTTCTTTTCTTCTTTTGTTTTTTCTTCGCCTTCAACTATAAGGGATTTACCAAAGAAGGGATTTAATTTATTGAAAAAGCAAACAACAACAGCTATTATGGCTCCTAGCTGAATTACTACCAAAAATAAATTCCAAAAAGCACTTCCATAGGTATTTTGAACATCCAACAACTCTTCTAAAATTATCATATGACCGGTACTACTAATTGGTAACCATTCGGTAATACCTTCAACGATACCGAACAAAATGGCTTTTAGAACCTCAATAAATTCCATAAATTCCTCCGATTAATATTTTTTCCAATAATAAATTTTAACTAAGAAATAGATAACTATATAGCTTAAAAGCATTGACAATAAAGTATAAAATATATATCTATTTATAAAAGCCGTAACAATCAAAGCTATACCTACTGCATATATAGCTATTTTAATAGATAATGATTCAGTTTTTAACTTTATAAACCTATTTCTTTCATCATTTCTTTTTATTACTTCATTAGTAGCAAAATCAACATTTGTTAAAATACGGATATAAGTACTAATTTTAATACCTATATAGCCCTCTAATAAAACAAAAATTCCGTATCTAAAGATAATTAAATCTGGCAAAGCAGAATTAATATTATTAATAGGAATAAATTCCATAATAAATAATATTGAAAGTGGTAAAAGCGTTGCAAGACTCATTATTATAAGTTTTATTTTTGATGTCTTTCTTAAATGTTCAATATTCTCCATTATTCTCCCTCCTCCATAATAAATATACTTTCAACTGGCACATTAAAAACTCTCGCAATTTTCAACGCTAAAGGCAAAGACGCAATATACTTTCCTTGCTCAATAGAAATTATGGTCTGACGTGTAACACCAACCATTTTAGCAAGATCCTCTTGCGTTAACTTCATCGCCTTTCGATATTTATATACCTCGTTAGTCAAAATATCCCCTCCTATTTTTGGTTAAGATTATCAATTACAGGTAATAAACGATTAACGATATTGGCCATAGTTCCCTCAACAAATGGATTTTCAAGGCCTACCTCTTTTAATAAATTTAAAAATGACATACTTCCACCTAGCTTACATAGCTTAACATATCTATTCCAAGCAACATCCCTATCCTCTAGGCTATTTAAATAAAATTCAAAAGCACAAACCTGAGCTAATGTATAGTCTATATAATAAAATGGTGATGAGAAAATATGAGGTTGATTATACCAATAACATCCTTTTTTATATAATGGTATATCCTCCATATTACGCCAAGGTGTGTAAAGCTTTTCTAATTTACTCCATACTTGTTTTCTTTCCTCTTTAGTAAATTGAGGATTTTCATAAATAATATGTTGGAAATGATCAACACATACGCCATAAGGAATAAAGGTTATAGCACTACTCATATGAGAAATTTTATATTTAATTTCATCATCTAAAAAGAATAAATTCATCCAAGGATAACTAAAAAATTCCATAGACATTGAATGGATTTCACAAGCCTCACTTGTTGGCCAGCATAAATCAGGATTGTTAATACTATCTCTACATGAGTAAGCCATAAAGGCATGACCTGCCTCATGAGTTAAAACATCAACATCACCTTTAGTGCCATTAAAATTAGAAAAAATAAATGGTGATTTATAATCTGGAATATAAGTACAATATCCACCATTAGCTTTACCAGGCTTAGTTTCTAAATCTAACAAATCATGTTCAACCATAAAACTAAAGAATTCTTTTGTTTCTCTTGACATTTCACTATACATTTTCATAGCTTTGCTAACCAATTCTTCTTTGTTTCCTTTAGGAGTAGAGTTACCATCTAAAAACTCTAAACCTAAATCATAAAACTTGGCATCGCTTACCTTAATTCTTTTTAGATTATTTTCAATTATAGTCTGACTAATCGGTACTAAATATTTTAAAACCTGCTCACGATATAATTTTACATCATTGGCATTATAGTCTGTACGTCCCATTCTAGCATAACCTAATTCAACATAGTTTTCATAGCCTAATTTCTTTGCCATTTGATCTCTTACATGAACTAATTTATCAAATATATCATCGATTAATTCTTCCTTTTGACCTAGAAAGTCACATATTTTAAGCATAGCTTCTTTTCTTATGTCTCTATTAGTATCTGAAAGATATTTTCGAAGCTGACTTAAGTTATTTACTTTTCCCATGAACTCTACTTGACATGAAGCCATTAATTTATCATACTCTAATGATAGTTTTGACTCCTCAACCATTAAATCCATAATACTATCATCAAAAGTTTTTAACGATAATTCCATTTGTAAAAACCAGTATTTACCATAAACTTCCTCTAGCTTTTCCCTAAGGCTATGATTTACCAAAACTTTAGCAAGCTTATGATAGCTGGATGTTACAATTGGAGAATTATTTTGAATTTCTTCAACCTCTTTTTGATAGTATTCATCAACCGTATTTAGAGTGTTACGAATAAAGACTAAAGTTTGCATACTACTAAAATGACTTTTAATTTCATTTGATTTATCGATTAATTTAATTAAATTATCAACATTTTTTTCCTCTACGCATTCTTTAGTAATTTCATCAATTGTTGCACTTATCTTTTGAAAATCTGGTCTTTCATATTTATAATCTTTAAATTTCATTTTATTCCTCCAATAATGCATCTAAGCATTCATTTTTATATTCACAAATAAACCTAGCAATTAACTCAATTGCTTTATCAATATCCTTTAAATCACAAATTTCACTAGGAGAATGCATATTTTTTAATGGTAATGAGACTAAAATACAAGGTATACCATCTTTAGAAAAATATATCTTATCAGCATCTGTTCCTGTTCTTGCTACCGCAACCTCGTATTGGATATCTATATTGTATTTATCAGCTGTTTGCTCCATCAATTTATTTAATTTTTTATTTACAATACTGCTATGACATAAAACTGGTCCACAACCTAAACTAACCTCACCACAGCCAACACCTTCAACTGTATTAGTAACGAAGGTAACATCAACAACAATTGCTAAATCAGCATCTATTTTATAGCTAGCAAAATTTGCACCACGCATTGTTGTTTCTTCACCAACAGTTGTCACAGCGTAAATAGAATTTTCACAACCATACTCCTTGGCCTTTTTTAAAGCCTCAAGACAAACAAAAGCTCCTAGCTTATCATCTAATGCCTTAGCAGTAAATCTGTCATTGGCCAAATGAGCATAGTGGGTATCTAAAATAATATAATCACCTAGATTAACAAGCTTTAAACACTCTTCTTTAGAATCTACACCAAAGTCAATATATAAATCATCAATGGTAATCTTTCTATCGATAGCATGTCTAACTACATTACAAACACCATTAACAATAGTATTTTTTAAAGTAATTGCCTTAACCTTTTGGCCCATATAAAGTGTTGGTATAATACCTCCAACATTGCTTACCTTGCAAAGACCATTTGGCATAATTTCTTTAATTATTAAACCAATTTCATCAACGTGACCAGCTAATAAAATCTTACTTTTGCCATTTTTATTTAAAACATTGGCTAACATACCACTATGATGAGTAATAACCTCATCAACGTATGGATGCATATACTTCATAATCTTTTTTGAATATTGAATTCAAAGCCTGAAGGAGAAGGAGTATCTAACATCTGTAATAAAAAAGAATAATCCATTTAAAATTCCTCACTTATCTAAAAACTACATTTAATTATACACGATAATAAGTGCTTTTTACAAATAAAAAGCCATAATTAATGAAATTTATCTTATATTTATCATCTATAAGCCTAATATAGCCTATAATAATAAATCATATACTATTATGAGGGAAAAATATGTTGGAATATAATTTAGAATATCATAAAAAACTTAATCAATCTCACATTTTACCAAACATATTAAATGGAGCCAAAATGGGAGTTATCAGCCAATTTGTAGCAGATATAGTACTTTCGCTTTTACTTTATAATGAGAAAATAATAATTGAAGATATTAAAATAAGTGGTATTGCATCTTATTATGCTGCAGTTTTTAGTGGTATGATGGGATCATTTTTAAGTATTTATATGGATCCCTTTGCCACCACACTATTTACAGTTGTTACCTATGCATATACTTTTGCGTTAGTAAATTCTTTGAAAAATAAAGAACCAATTGAACTTCATCCTGTAGAAATGGTTTTTGATACAGGGGTATCAATCCTTTTAATTTATGCCTTTGATCCTACTAGCAAAAATCAATACTATCGCTATAGCGAGAAAAGACATTTTATCGAACCAATTCATAAACGTATGGATCGCAGCCTAGGACAAAATTTATTTATTACAGTATTAGTTAATACCTATAACTTTTTAAAGCTTCAAGATCGTCTTAATAATGAAAACCAAAATTAATTAATAAAAAGCACCATCAAAACACTCTAGTTTTAACTACAGTGTCCTATGGTGCTTTTATAAAATACTAATTATAATTTTACAGCCTCTTCAGCTGAAAGCTTTCTTTTTTGATCTTCATTAACCAATTCTTGGATAACTAAATCTAATTTACCATCAATAATAGCATCCAAACGATTAATTGTAAATCCTATTCTATGATCAGTAACACGATTTTGAGGGTAATTATAGGTTCTTATTTTTTCACTTCTATCACCTTTTCCAATTAATGATTGTCTTGTTGCCCCCTCTTGTTGTTCTCTTTCTTGAACAAGCTGATCATACAATCTAGTTGTTAATAATTGCAATGCAGCAGCCTTATTTTCATGTTGAGAACGATGAGTTTGACAAGCAACAGACATACCAGTTGGAATATGAGTTACACGAACAGCTGAATAGGTAGTATTAACTCCTTGTCCACCAGGTCCAGATGAACAAAATGTATCAACCCTAATATCATTCATATCAAGCTTAAAGTCGATTTCAGTTGCCTCTGGTAAAACCAAAACAGTGGCAATTGAAGTATGTATACGACCCTGTGATTCAGTTTGAGGAACACGCTGTACACGATGAGCTCCAGACTCATATTTTAATAGTGAATAAACCATTTCACCACTAACCATAAATTGGATTTGAGAATATCCACCCATCTCAGAAGGCATAGCATCAATTACTTCAACCTTCCAGCCCTTTGATTCAGCATATTTACTATACATTCTAAATAAATCACCGGCAAAAATATTAGCCTCATCACCACCAACAGCACCACGAATCTCAACGACAACGTTCTTATCATCATTTGGGTCTTTTGGTAATAATAAAATTTTTACCTCTTCTTTAATTTCTTCAATTCTTTTTTCAGTTTCTATGAGCTCCATTTCAGCCATTTCAGCCATTTCCTTATCACCTGATTTTTTCATTTCTTTTAAATCAGGGATGGCAGCCTCTAGCTTTAATTGCTCACGATATAGCATTACAGGCTTCTCTAAAGCTCTTTGCTCTTTAGATAGCTCAGTTAGCTTTTTTATATCAGAAACTATCTCTGGTTGAATCAATAATGAATTTATTTGTTCATATCGTTCATCCATTATTTTTAAACGATCTAACATCTTATTCTCCTTCTTTCTTTTCTCTAAATCTTTGATATTCTCCTGTAAAAATAAAAGGAGAACCATCACCATTAGTAGAACCAGAACGGTTTTTGGCAATAATTAAATCAGCCTCTCCCTTACGTTCAGAAGATTTATTATAATATTCATCTCTATATAAAAACATTACGATATCAGCATCTTGCTCAATAGAACCAGAATCACGCAAATCAGCCATAATTGGTTTTTTATCATCACGCTCTTCAACCTTACGAGATAGCTGTGATAAAGCTAAAACCGGTACCTCTAGCTCTCTAGCCATCAGCTTAAGGCTTCTTGTGATTTTAGAAATTTTTTCTTGCTGAGATGCTCTTTGACTAGCCTGATCACTTTCGATTAATTGAAGGTAATCAATTACTATAAAATCAAGGCCTGATTCAGCCTTTAGCTTACGACATTTTGCTCTTATTGTAGCAATCGTTGAATCAGATGAATCATCAAAATATAAATTTAACGCTCCTAATCTTGAACAGCTAGTCGTAAATCTAAGCCATTCATTTCTAACTATACGTCCACTCTTAATTTGGCTTAAGCGAATTGAACTATCACAAGCAATCATACGTTCAACTAATTGCTCAGCGGACATTTCAAGTGAAAAAATTGCCACTGTAGAATGACCATTCTTATTTTTTGAAGCTATATTTACAGCTAAATTCATTGCCATAGCTGATTTACCCATAGCAGGACGAGCTGCTAAAATAATTAAACTTCCATTTTGAAAGCCCTGAGTGTATTTATTAAGTGACTGAAAGCCAGTATCTAAGCCGATAACATCCTCATTACGAGTAGCATTTTTTTCTGTATTTTCTAAAACATTTTTAGAAATAATGGATATACTCTTAAAAGATTCAACTCTTCTACGCTTAGAAAGCTCAAAGATACTTTTTTCTACATTCTCTAAGTAATCAAAGGCACTAACGCTATTATCATAGCCATTTTGAGCTAATGAATTTAATGTATTTATAGTATTGCGTCTAAGACTAGCATTTTCAATTAATTCTACATAAGAATCTACATTACTAGTTGAATATCCATAATCAGCGATTTTTGAAATATAATCAACGCCACCACATTGATCTAATATATTATTAGCTGAAAGTGTAGATAATACAGTAGCAGCATCAATACTCTTTCCATCCTTAGAAAGCTGTAACATTGTACGATATATTAGTTTATTTTTTTGATCGTAAAAATCATCAGGAACTAATAAATCACTGACCTCATATATAACATTTTCATCTAGAAAAATACATCCTATTAAGGCAATTTCAGCCTCAATTTCACAAGGAATTGTAGGAGTATTCATAGCTCTACCTCCTCCTATTTTTCAATTACATTTATTTCAAATGTTGCAATAATATCCTTATCTAATTTAACTGTTGCAGTAAATATACCAACTGAATTTATATCAGCAGGGATTTCAACCTTACGCTTATCTAGATGAATACCAGTTTGGGCCTCAAATTCATCACAAACAAGTTTAGTGGTAATATGTCCAAAATTCTTACCATCTGAACCAACCTTAATATAAATAGAAATAAACTTTCCTTGAATTTCACTTTTAATTTTATTCAATAAATCTCTTCTATGCTCTTCATCGATTCTTTCTTGTTCCTTTTGTTTTTCCAAAGCTAAAAGATTTTCATCATTTGCTAAAACTGCTAGCTTATTAGTTAGTAAATAATTACCATAACCATTAGCTACATCAATAATCTGATCTTTCTTACCTTTTCCTTTAACGTCTTGTAATAAAATAACCTTCATTTTTTCATCACCCTCACTTAAGTAATCTCTTTTTATAATATCAATTAATTGTTGCTTTATATCTAAAATGGAAGCATTTTTAATTTGGGTAGCAGCACTATTGTAATGTCCACCACCACCTAGCTCCTCCATAATAATTTGCACATTTACACTATCTAAGCTTCTAGCTGATACTCCAACCAAATCTTGCGTAATATAGCCAATTGTAAAAGATGTATCAACACCATCGATTCCTAAAAGCTTTTCAGATATTTTGGCCAATGTAGTTCTATCTTCAATAATCTCATTATCATCTAAACATACTATAGCAAATCTATCGCCAATTAATTCAGCCTTCATCAAAGCGTGGGCAAGAGATTGCTCAACAGACATTGGCTCTCTTAAAAGCTTTCGAACATAAACCATATCAGCTCCCATAGACTTTAGGGTTGATGCGGCCTCAAATGTTCTAACGCCAGATCTAAATGTAAAATTATTAGTATCAACAATAATACCAGCTAGCATTATAGAAGCCTCTAAAGAAGAAAGTGAAATTCCCTCATTATAAAACATAAACATTTCACTTACAAGCTCTACAGTTGATGATGCAGATGACTCCACATAATATGATAGTAAATCACTATATCCATCATCTCCAGCTCTATGATGATCTATAACTGACTTTCTACTTATTTTATCTATTAATTGCGTAAACATTGCTAGTTTTGGCGATTGAGTGTCGGTAATAATTAAGAGTGTATCTGGCTTAATTAAATCTAAAGACTCATCTAACGTAATAAAGTCATTAGTAACATTAGAATGTTCCTTCAATTCTTCAAATATCTTTTTAACAGTTAAATCAGCATATTGAGGTTCAAAAACCATTTTGACATCTATATTTGAGCTTAAAACTAAATGATATACACCAAGCATAGAACCAAGTGCATCACAATCGGCTAAATTATGACACATAATTAATACATTACTACTACTTTCAACAGCCTCTTTAATGGCCATTGTTTGCATACGAGCCTCTACTAAAGTATTTTTTTCTAATGAGTTAGTATTTCCACCAAAGTATTGTATTTTTTCACCTTGAACATTAACAACTACCTGGTCTCCACCTCTTTTTTCAGCAAGTTCAATTGCATTTTGAGCCAATGAGCCTAATTCATCTGATTCGACATCATAACATGCAATTCCCATAGAAACACTAGTTTTAAGTCTATTTTTAGAAGATATTTCCCTAACCTTAGTTAATACTGAAAACTTATCACTGATCATTTTATCAAGTGATTCTCTATCCATAACAATTACCATTCTATCATTAGACATAGTTTGTAAATAGCAATTATAATTTTCTAACCAGTCGGATATTTCACCTAATAATTGACCTCTAATATTATTTTTTTCTAACACATCATATCTTTTTAAAGATTCCTCTAAATTATCAAGACCAATTACACCTATTGCAGTTACTCTGGCATTATATCTTTTAGTCATTTGTTCACGCTTAGTAACATCAAAAAAGTATAAAATACTATTTTGCGTATTATGAATTACATCATATGAGTATTCTCCATATGATAAAAGCATTCCATCTTTACCCGCAACAACAGCACTATCTAAATCCTTAGAAATAGAATCCAAACTTGAATCAACCAAGGATGAACCAAAAATTTGTTTAGAATATTCATTCGCCCATTTTATTTCCCTGGCATTATCATATACTAAAACTCCAATTGGAAGGTGATTAAAAACCTCATCTCCAGCTTGAGTAACATGATAAGATATATTAGTCCATAATTTTAATCTTGTTTTTAATGACTCCATTTTTTGAGTTGCATTACGATTAAAATATAAGAACATAAATACCATTGCTATAGCCACAAAAACAAATATGAAGCATAAAAATGTTATTGTATAAGCATATTGATTTTGTAAAGAAAAATAATAAACAAAATAACCACATAAAGCTGAAAATAGCCAAAATAGTATACTTAAAAATATCTTAATCACAAGATCACCTCATATCCTCTTAATTATATCAAATGTATCAAAAATAATCAACAAAGTGAAAAATTGGGATACTAATTACTTTTATAAAAACATTTATAAATCAAAACAAAAGGTGCAGACTTTCCTGCACCTCATTATATTATTCCTTTACGAATGGTAACAAAGCCATATGACGAGCACGCTTAATAGCGATTGCTAGTTTTCTTTGATATTTAGCAGATGTACCAGTTGCACGACGAGGTAAAATTTTGCCTCTATCAGTGATAAATTTCTTTAATAAATCTACATCCTTAAAATCAATGTGCTCAATATGATTTTGAGTAAAGTAACAAACTTTTTTGCGTCCACGACGTTGTCCATCGCGATCATTTTTACGATTTTGTTGCATGAAAACTTTCCTCCTTAAATTTTAGAATGGTAAATCATCATCAGCCACATCTACATTAAAAGACTGTGGCGCCTCTTGATTAGTAGGCTTTTGTTGATAATTTTGCATTGGTGTTTCACCATAAACCGGATTATTATAACCAGCATAGGTATTGTTATGATATTGTTGTTGAGGTTGTTGTTGATATCCACCTTGAGTATTTAAATTAGGATCTCGTGGTTGTAAATTGTCAACACTATCTACTATAACCTCAGTAACATATCTAGTTTGTCCATCTTGACCTTGATATTGTCTAGTTTGAATACGACCCTCAATTGCAAGTAAATAACCCTTTTTAATATATCTAGAAATAAAATCCGCTTGTGCTCTCCAAGCTACACAGCTTATAAAATCCGCTTGTCTATTACCGTTTGCATCGCGCATACCACGATCAACAGCCAAAGCAAACATAACATTAGGAATCCCATTTGATGTATATCTTGGTTCTGGATCTTTGGTAATTCTACCTATTAAGATAACTTTATTCATAGATCTACCTCAAGATTATTCGCCATCAACTACGACAATATGACGGATAATCTTTTCGCTATAACCAGCGATACGATTAAATTCAGATACAGCTTTATTATTAGCCTCAACTAATAACCAAACATAATAACCTTTTTTAGTATGTTCGATTTCGTAAGCTAATTCTCTTAAGCCCCATTCCTTACATTCTAAAACCTTAGAGTCATTAGATGTGAAGATATTATTAACAGCTGCAACTTCAGCTTTAATAGCCTCTTGGTCTAAATTTGAACGTAAGATGTACATTACTTCATATTTTTTCATTAAATTAACCTCCTTTTGGACTTTTGGCTTGGAATAGTTAATCCAAGCAAGGGCATTTATACCAAATGCTTTGTAATTATATCATATTTAAATTAATAATGCAATTTATTTATTAATTTTTTTATCTTCATAATAAAGCATCATTTCTTTAGTCCAATAGTCCTTATCATTTTTGGTAATTTTTCTTGCAACTCTACATGGATTTCCATAGGCTATACAGTCACTAGGTATATCCTTTGTAACTACGCTACCACTACCAATTACAACATTGCTACCTATAGTGACACCAGGATTTATCACGGTATTTCCACCTATCCATACATCATCACCAATAATAACCTTATGACCATATTCTAACCCTGTGTTTCTAACATCCTTATCAATAGGATGCCCAGCTGTAAATATAGAAACCCTAGGTCCTAATAATACTCTGTTACCAATAATTATTTCATTGACATCCAAAAATATACAGTCCATATTGGCATAAAAATTATCACCAACACTAACATTGCAGCCATAATCACAATAAAGGGGAGGAATAATCATACTATTATTACCTATAGACTTAAACCATTTTTTTAAAACATTTTGTTTCTGTTGGTAATCAAAAGGTAGCTTATTAAATTCAGCCATATATTCAAAGCATTTAGCGTGAAGTTCATTAAGCTCTAAGTCATTAGCAATATATAGCTTTCCAGCTAACATTCTTTCATATTCGCTCATAGTAAGTCTATCAACCTTTCACATGCATACATACTAGCTTTACTTCTAACCTCATTTCTACTGCCATTAAATACTTTTTTTTCTAAAAAATATTTATCCTTGATATAAAAACAAAAATAAACAGTTCCAGGAGCTACATTTTCATCGCTATATGGCCCTGCTACTCCTGATGTGGCAATGGCAATATCACTTTCTGTCTTTTCTTTAACAGCCTTGGCCATACTAAAAACAGTCTTTTCACTATAAACACCATACTTATTTATATCATCCATATTAAGGCCTAAAAGCTTTTGCTTTATCTTTTTAGTATATGCAACAATGCCTCCATTAAAAACTTGTGATGCCCCCTCAATATTGCAAATATTAGAAGCTATCATTCCACCAGTTATAGATTCTGCTGTACAAATAGTTAAATTTAATTTTTTTAATTTTTCTACTAAATTCATATTATTCCTCATTAATATATTGATGGTCATAATTTATTAAAATATTATATTTATCCTCACCATCATTTACTATTTTATCTAAATATTGAGTTATTTCATTTGGCTTTAATTTAAAATCATACGGAATAACAATATCAAAAATTAAAGTACTTTTGCTTGATTTTCTAACTATTCTAAAATCATGGAAGGTTAAATTTTCATCTAATTGCTTTAAGGCTACACCTATAACTTCCTTTAATCTATTCAAATTATCATCATCTAAAACAACAGGATCCATATGGATTGTTAGCATGACACCATATTTATCTTTAATTGTTTGTTCAATCTCATCTATAGCATCATGAATTTTAATTATATCACCTTTGGCATCAACCTCTACATGGGCTGTCATAAAACATTTAGTTGGACCATACATATGACATAATATATCATGAACTCCTAAGACAACCTCATTAGACTTTATATTAGAAATTATATCTTCAATGTATTCTTTAGATATTGAACTTCCAATTAATGGATCCATAGTTTCTTTAATAGTTTTAATTCCCGAAAAAATTATAAACAAAGAAACCAAAACTCCTAAAATACCATCTATAGAAAAGCCAACATCCTTTAAAAATAATATTAAAAGTGTACCTATAAGGATAACTGAGGTTGCAATAACATCATTTCTAGAATCACATGAAGTAGCCTCTAAGGCAACAGAATCAATTAATTTTCCTATTTTTTTATTAAACATTGTTTGCCATGTTTTTATTAAAATTGATAAAAACAAAATACCTATACTAATCCAAGCTATATATGCATTTAGTTCAACATACTCGTAATTAATAATCTTATCTACTGATGAAAATAAAAGACTGCCACCTACAAATATTATAATTATAGCTACTACAAGACCTGCAATATATTCCATTCTTTCGTGACCAAAGGGATGTTCCTTGTCAGCTGGCTTATTGGCCATATGAAAGCCAACCAATGTAACCACTGAAGAGCCCATATCTGATAGGTTATTAATACTATCAGCTACAATTGATAGACTTTTAGATAAAAGCCCAACAACAAGCTTTGTTAAAAACAAAAACAAATTACACATTATACCTAAAATAGCTGCTAGCTTTCCATGAGCCTCTCTAACATTTTGATTATTTATGTTTTGATAATCTTTTATAAATTTTTTTCTTAAATAATTTATCATGCTTATCCCCTCCATAATATTCAATAACTTATATTTTAGCACAATAAGATAAAAAGTAAATATTTTCTATCTAAATCTACTTAATAATTAAGCTAAAAATTTAGCTATTTTAAATAAATAGTCTAAATATGTCGCATAATAA
>DVKU01000102.1 GCA_018715825.1 Candidatus Avacholeplasma faecigallinarum | reverse complement strand
AATAAGTGTACTCAGGGTTTAAAATTGAAAACTTAGGAAAAACATTAGGTCCAAACACTCTACCAATTTTAAGCTTTCTATCCTCATCAGTTATGACGCTTCCACCATTCATTTCACTACCAGTACCAACCATAGTTAGTATAGATGCCACTGGAACAACCTTATGATTAACCTCTTCATGATTTATCCAAAATCTTTCGTAAGGATTATCGATATAAGCTGAAACACTCATACCTTTAGCACAATCAATTACGCTACCGCCACCAACAGCTAAGATTAAATCTACATTATTATCTTTTGCAAGCTTAGCTCCTTCAAGCATTTTTTTAAGGGTTGGATTAGGCATAACACCACTGCACTCAATTATATTTTTTTTACATTTTTTTAAAATAGAAATAACCTTATCATATAAGCCTATTTTTTTTATAGATCCACCACCATAAACAAGTAATATATTATCTTTATAATTTTTAAGTTCCTCTTCTAAATTGTCTAATGAATTTTTACCAAAATATATTTTAGTTGGATTATAGTAGGAAAAATCATATTTCATATTAACCCCCCTTATATTTTTTTTCCACTTTTTTTAACACCAATATCAGCAATAATAAAAATTACAAGGCCTATTACAAACATTACAGATAAAACGGTTATACCCTTATTAGCACTATTGGTAATTTGTGTAAATAATGATACCAAAAATGTACCTAAAAATGAAGCACCTTTACCACATATATCTAATAATGAAAAATAACTTCCCGCTTTTTCTTCCGGTATGATTTTAGCAAAATATGATCTAGAAAGAGCTTGAATTCCACCTTGAAACATACCTACTAAAACAGCCAAAATCCAAAAATGTAGCTGAGTTTGCATAAATATGGCAAATGTTGCTATTCCTGTATAGGCAATAATACAAGTTATTAATAACCAAGAAATTCTAATCTTAGAGCTTAAAAAGCCAAATAATATAGCAAAAGGAAAGGCCACAATTTGAGTAACCAATAATGCTATTAATAACATTGTTTGATCAAGACCTAATGATGTACCATATATAGTTGCCATATCTATTATAGTATAAACTCCATCAATAAAAAAGAAAAAAGCAATTAAAAACAACAAAACATACTTATTTTTAGACATATCCTTTAAATTTATTAAAATATTTTTAAAACAATTTTTAAAATTAGCATTATTTTCAACGCATTTATCCTGCTTATAATTTTTTAAAAGCGGTATTGTCATAACTAACCACCATAAGCCTGTGATAATAAATGCTAATGCCATCGCAACCTCAAATGACATATTTATCTTTTCATAAAATAAAACAATTACTAGGCTTACTATAAATGGTATACAGCTACCAATATAACCTAAGGCATAACCAACTGATGAAACCTTATCACTTCTTGTTGTAGAGGTTATGTCAACTAACATGGAATCATAAAAGATTAAGCTACTATTATAACCAATTTTAGCAATGGCAAATATAAATAAAAATAATAGCCAATTCATAGGTATTGATAGTAATGAACAACCAATAACTCCAACTAATACAGTCGTTAAAAATATCGGTAATTTAAAATTTTTAAAATCAGATAAACTTCCAAAAATAGGTCCTAATATAGCTACTATTATTGTAACTATTGAGGCAGTGTATCCCCAATAGGCAACCGCATCAGTCTCACTGACACCCCCGTTTTGAGCTAAATAATTAAAATAAATAGGAATTATCGTAGAAATTAATAAGACAAATGCTGAATTACCAACATCATATAATACCCATGATTTTTCTAATTTCGTCCATTTGTTATTCATTATAAGCACCTTCAAACGTTCTATTAAAATATGAATTTAATTGCACTTGATTAAAAGATAAATAATTACAATAATTTTCTATCAATATTTTAGCATGGCCAATACTATCCTTGTAAATAGCTTCAAGATGATCTACACATTTTTTATGATGTAAATCTTCTTTTTTTTGCAATACAAGATCTTGATTTTTTTTATATTGACCAGATAACTTTAAAGCCATAAATGTTAATCCTCTTTTAAAAGGATTAAATGACATAAAATAACTGGTACATAATCTCATAGTCTTTAAGCAACCATTAAATTTTTTAGGAGTTAAATCGAAAATTAAAGCAATATCCTTGACATCATCACTTAATGGCTTTATATGTTTTGTAAAATTTATCTTATTAAATGCTAAATTATTCAACTTAGCAATTCTCTTTTCAAGCTCTGTTTCCATTTTTACATGGCTATATCCTTGCTTTTCAATTTGATAAATATATTCATGCGTTTTTGTATCTAAGGTAAAATGACATATAAGACCTAATATATAGGCTAAATAGCCTTCACTAGGTGATTTATTTAAATTAAAAATTTCCTTCATCGACATCGCATGAACTAAATCAGCCTTTTTATATAATGGTAATCCCTTTAGTGGATTGTAATAATATAAAGGATCTGGTCCTAAAGCACCAACCAAATAATTTAATAGGTGTCTATTTATAATAACCTTTATATCTTCATCTAAAATATTTAAGACCTCTAAAGCCATTGATTGATGAGCATAAGCTGCAGGCATAGTATCACTTTCCTCTTTTTAAATATAATATTTATCAATAATTATTTAAATCATAATTTGTAAATAATTGTAAAGTTTAAGTAAATTATTTGAATAGTTTATAAAATATATTGGGAACTTTAGCATCTATTGAAATAATACGCTTTGTAAATGGATGCATAAATTCTAATTTAGAAGCATGAAGACCTAAACGCTTAAACGGATTCTTATTACAGCCATATTTATCATCACCAACAATAGGATGCTTTAAATCCTGCATATGAACCCTAATTTGATTTTTTCTTCCTGTAGATATATCTACTTTTAACAATGAATATTCATTATTTTGGCACACGACCTTATAATGCGTACAGGCCCTTTGACCATTATGGTCCTTAGATGAATAAACCATATTGTTTTTATTTTCAAACATATAAGATACTATAGTATCCTCTTTTTTTTCCATCTTACCTTCTACAACAGCATAATATTGTCTTAACAGAACGTAATCATTCCAATTAAGCTTAAGCTTAGAATGAACCTTTATATTTTTAGCAAAAACTAATACACCTGACGTTTCCTTATCAATCCGGTGAAGGATATAAGGACGTAATGCTTTACTTTTAGATTGAAGATAATCTAAAACATAATTATATGCACATCTTCTATCCTTATCACTTTCTACAGATAATAATCCACAGGGCTTATTAATTGCGATAAAATCATCGTCCTCATATATTATCTCTAAATTTTGATTTACTAAAGGTGACTGTTTTCTTTTTAGTGGCATAGAACTAAGAGGTTTTTTACATATTTTAATCTCATCGTCCTTAGCTAGCATAAAATTATACTGTGTAATTAAACTACCATTTACTAATATTTGTCGATTAGATAATAGGCTTTTAACATTATTTCTTGAGGTATTCAATTTAGAAAGTAAAAAGGATAATAGTTCCTCGCTCCTATTAACCTTAAAAACCCTAGTTATCTCAGGCATTACATTTTGATTTTTAGGTTGATTTGTCTTGTTCATATTATCCTTCCCATATTAATTTTACATTTGAATTTTTTTAAGCTGTTGGGCAATATTTAATAAATGATCTCCTATACGTTCAAAATCAATCAAAATACATGAATATATCATTGCCCCATCGGCAGTACAAATTGAAGCTTGTAAACGATTGGTCATATTTATTTTATATTCTTCAGACATATCATCAATTTTATCCTCATAATCCTGAATTATATTCATATCCTCATCATTAATGATAGCATCTAGCATTTTCAAACAAATATCCTTCATATTTTGAATTTCGTTTTTAACCTCTGGCTTAAATTCAATAAATTTATTTTTTAATTCTACAGCATCTTCACCCAAGTTCATAGCATGATCACTAATTCTTTCAATATTAGTAGTCATATATAAATATGAGCTATAGTTACTACTTACTACAACATTTGTTTCATGAGCTAAGCTATTACTGATTTGTTTAGTAATACCTTCATTTAATTTATCAACTAAATCCTCATTAAGCTCTAGTTTAGCAAAATCAGTATTTGATTGTCCTAAAAGCATATTAAAGCTTTCTATAACATTGGTTTTAGCAATATCATACATTCTAAAAATTTCTTTTCGCGTATTTTGTAGATGCATTGCGCTACCACCAATATGCATATCAATATCATTATCCAAATACATAAATAAGGAATCCTTTTTTTCCTTCTTATTAGGTAATATTAAATCAGCAAATTTAACTAAATACTTGCCAAATGGTAAAAGTATAATAGTTGTAGCAATATTAAATATTGTATGCATATTAGCTATTTGAGAGGCTGGATTAGTCGTTAACGATTTTATCCACTGGTCAAAAGGTGTTGCCACGCATAATATAGTAAAAATTATAGTACCAATTATATTGAATGTTAAATGAATAATGGTAGTTTGTTTAGCATTTCTATTAGTACCTATTGAAGCTAATAAAGCGGTAATACATGTACCAATATTTTGTCCAAATAAAACATAAACTGCGCTTTCAAATTGAATTGCTCCTGAAATAGCTAAAGCTTGAAGAATACCTACCGAAGCAGATGAGGACTGAATAATAGCTGTAAATACAGCACCAGCTAATATTCCTAAGAATGGATTAGAGAATTTAGTCATAATATTAACAAATGCTTCAGAATCACGAAGAGGCATCATTGATGTTGACATCATATCCATACCTATAAATAAAACACCAAATCCCAATAGGATTTTACCTATTTCGTTAACAAAGTTCTTCTTTACAAAAACTAGCATTATAACGCCAGCAAAAGCAAAAATTGGGGCAATCCAGCTAATATCTAAGGCTATTAATTGTCCAGTTATAGTTGTACCAATATTAGCACCCATAATAATCCAAACAGCTTGAGTTAACGTCATCATACCAGCATTAACAAATCCAACGACCATGACAGTTGTAGCAGATGATGATTGAATTACTGCTGTAATAATCATACCTACTAAAACCCCGACAAAGCGATTAGAGGTTAGTTTTTCTAAAATCCCCTTCATCTTATTACCTGCCGCTGCTTCTAGTCCTGAACTCATTAAGTTCATTCCTAATAAGAATAACGACAATCCCCCTATCAGGGTTAAAATATCCGCAATTTGCATTCTATAATCCTCCAAAAAAATTGAGACTTAAAAATAAGTCTCATAATTTTTAAGTATATTAAATATTATAGGGTGTTATATTCAACTATAAATTTCACAGGGTGTAAACAGCTATAAAATATAGAGGGTGTAAATTGAATAATAAAAACTCCTTTTGTATAATGGAATTGACTA
>DVKU01000101.1 GCA_018715825.1 Candidatus Avacholeplasma faecigallinarum | reverse complement strand
TCACATTCATTTATTTAAAGTTGGTTATACACCTTTAAATTTAAAGTTGAAAGTTTAACATTCACTTATTTAATATACTAATATTATATTCTATAGTTTTTTTTTATAAATTTGATAATAATAAATATTATAATAACATTATTTAGTATAGAAAAAAATTAAAATAATGACTCGTTTTTTGGCAAATAATTTTATTAATTGTGGTATTATATATATGAGGTGATTTTATGCGTAAAACAAAAATAATTTGTACATTAGGACCAGCTTGTGATGATGAAGAATTACTTAAGCAAATGATGTTAAATGGTTTAGATTGTGCAAGATTAAATTTCTCACATGGTACTCATGAAGAGCAAAAGGTGAGAATGGATAGAGTAAAAAAATTAAGAGATGAATTGGGAATACCACTTCCAATATTGCTAGATACTAAAGGACCAGAAATTAGAGTAAGATTATTTAAGGATGGCAAAGTTAATTTAAAAGCTAACCAAGAATTTACTTTTTGTCATGACTATGATTTAGTTGGTGATGAAACCAAGGTTGGTTTAACTTATCCAGATTTGGCTAAATATGTTAATAAGCCAGGTACTATAATTTTGGCTGATGATGGTAAAGTTTCATTTGAGGTATTAAGAGTGGTAGATGGTAACATTGTATGTAAAGTATTAAATGATGCTACTTTATCAAATAGAAAATCTATAAATATACCAAATGTAATTGTCGATATGCCTTATATATCTAAGGTTGACCGTGAGGATATTATTTTTGGTATAAAAGAATGTGTTGACTACATTGCCGCATCATTTGTTAGAAGACCTGAAGATGTTTTAGAAATAAGAAAATTATTAGATGAGTATGATACATCCGGAAAAATTAGAATTATTTCTAAGATTGAAAATACTGAAGGTATAGAAAAAATGGATGATATAATTGCTGTATCAGATGGCATTATGGTAGCAAGAGGAGATATGGGTGTTGAAGTTCCTTTTAAAATGCTTCCTAAAATTCAAAAGGAACTTATTTCTAAATGTTATCATCAAGGTAAATTAGTTGTTACAGCTACACAAATGCTTGATTCTATGCAACAAAATCCTAGACCAACTAGAGCTGAGGTTTCTGATGTTGCTAATGCTATATATGATAGGACAACTGCTATTATGTTGTCTGGAGAATCTGCAGCTGGAAAATATCCATTAGAATCTGTTAAAACTATGATGGATATAGCAACTTATACTGAAGAAAATATCAATTTTAGAAAAAGATATAGTGAGAACCACTTAAATCTAGGGGATGATTTTTTATCTGTTATTTGTAATGCCGCTGTTAATGCCGCTTATCAAGTAGAGGCTAAAGCTATTATTTGTGTTACAAATCATGGATTAACAGCATTTAAGTTATCTGCATATCGTCCTGATTGTCCTATTATTGCTATAACTGTCAATGAAAAAGCTTGTCGTCAATTAAATTTAGCTTGGAATGTTCATCCAGTATATGCAGAGAAAAAGGATACTACAGATGAATTATTCCAATATGCAATTGAGACTGCTTTAAAAACAGGCTTAGTTCATAAAGGTGATAAGGTCATAATTACAGGTGCTTCATCAGTTGGAAATGCTGTAACAGATACAATTAAAATTCATGTGTTATAACAACCTAGAAATTATATTTTAATCTTCATATTATATAGTGTAGCTTGAAGCTACAGAAAGGAGATTAAAAAATGGCTTGTTCAAATACATGCAATAATTCACAACAAATTATAGTTGGAAATACACTATTTAATTATAATCTACAGGAGGTTTCTGATTGTTCATACGATTTAGTATGTACACCTTGTAATATTCCTACAGCAGTTTATTGTATAGCAAGAATTACTAAACGCCAAAATTGCTGCAACAATATGGAATATTATCAGGCATTTATCAATACTGATCCTGTTCAAATCATACAAGATTGTAATTTAGAAGACACTATTAGACGTGCAATTGAGGCTTATTTTGAAAACATTCCTAATTTAGATGTTAATACAAATAATTGTTGTGGTTGCTCTAATAGAAATTGTTTTGGATTGTTCTAATTGAATAGATAGGAGAGTAAAACCTACTCTCCTATCGATTTAAATATTGCTCCTTTCAAGACTGCTATAAACAGTCTTTTTTTAATACAAAAAAATAAAAAAAACTAAAAAAAATGCTTGCTATATTTTTTTTTATATGCTATAATAAACGAGCGTTAAAACTTAATAGTTTGGTATAACGGGAAATAGCTCAGCTTGGTAGAGCGCTTGGTTTGGGACAAAGATGTCGCAGGTTCGAATCCTGTTTTCCCGACCATTTGCGAGTGTAGTTTAATGGTAGAACCTTAGCCTTCCAAGCTAATGATGACGGTTCGATTCCGTTCACTCGCTCCATTAAAAAAACAAAGCTTGCTCAAGCAAGCTTTTTATTTTTTTATAATATTTATTTGCAATTACTCATAACATAATATTGAAAAATAAAGAAAATAATATATCATTATTGATTATTAAATATATTTATTTTATAATTAAAATACAATGCTATAAGAGGAGTGATTTCAATGCTTAGTATATCAGAATGGTTTAGTGATCTTTTTAGTAACCCTGTAGATCAAGTTTTTTTCTTGTCTATTTTGGTTATTTTAGTTGTCGTTATTTTATTATTGTTAATATCAAAAATCGTTTCACATAACAAAAGCAAAAAGGTTATGCAAGAAGTTAACTCAGAAAAAGATAATGAAGTTAGCCAAGAAGTACATAATTATAAAGAAGAAGCTCAAACTGCAGTTGTTAAAATCCATGCAAAAGAAGATTCAAATAAAGAACCTATAATTGAAGAAGCAAAAGATGTTGAAGAGACTGAAACAACTGAAGAAGTAAAAGAAGCTGAAGAGGCAGAAACAACTGAAGAAGTAAAAGAGGCTGAAGAGGTAGAAACAACTGAAGAAGTAAAAGAGGCTGAAGAGGTAGAAACAACTGAAGAAATAAAAGAAGCTGAAGAGGCAGAAACAACTGAAGAAGTAAAAGAGGCTGAAGAGGTAGAAACAACTGAAGAAGCAAAAGAGGCTGAAGAGGTAGAAGCAACTGAGGAAGCAAAAGATGTTGAAGAGGTAGAAACAACTGAAGAAGTAACAGACGTTGAAGAGGCAGAAACAACTGAAGAAGCAAAAGATGTTGAAGAGGCAGAAACAACTGAAGAAATAAAAGAAGCTGAAGAGCCTGAAGCAACTGAAGAAGTAACAGACGTTGAAGAGGCAAAAGAAACTGAAAAAGCAAATGTTGTTAGTGTAAGATCTGAGTCTAAAAAGGCAAAAAGTGATTCTGATAATACTGAGAAAAAGGGTCGTACATATAATGGTAAAATTGAGATTTTCCAAAGTGCTGATGGTTATAGATATAGGCTAAAAGCTTCAAATGGTGAAATATTAGTTATATCTGAGGATTATACAACACGAGAAGGCGTATTAAAAGCTATTAATGCTGTTAAGAGAAATTTAGAAACTGGTGAAGTTCGTGTTTTTGCAGATAAAAGAGGTAATTTTAAATTTAAACTAGTTTCTAGAAATTATCGTGTTTTAGCGTTAAGTGCTAACTATTCTACTGAAAAAGGTGCGATTCGTGCTGCTGAATCATTTAAAAACTTTGTAACTAAGGCTGATATAGTTGATGTTGATTTAGATGATTCTGTTATAGAGGTTTCTACTCCTATTGAAATTGTTGTAACAGATGATAAGACAGGTGGAAAATTTACTATTGAAAAATATAATGGTGAATATAGTTGGGATTTGAAAGCATCTAATGGACAAATATTATGTCAGGCAGAAGGCTATACATCTAAAGCTGGTTGTTTATATTCTATTGAAACATTTAAAAAGAATGTTGAAACAGGAACCTTCAAATGTATAAAGGATAAAAATGATTGTTATTGTTATAAGTTGTATTCTACAAATGGTAGAATAAGTGCTGTTGGTGAGTCATACCCAACAAGACAAGGTGCTGAGTCTGCTGCTAATTCAGTTCGTTCTTTCTATAAGAATGCCGAGGTAGTAGAAATTAAGCCAAAGAAAACAGAAGAATAAGTATAAAAAGGTTATCGTCAAGATAACCTTTTTAAAAGGAGAAATTATGGATATTACAATTCCTCAAAATATTATTAGTGGTATACTTTCATCAAGTAAAAAAGATTCTATATATCAAAAAGGAAAAATTCAATTAATACAAATAAAAAATCAGTATGTTTATCAAGTAAGTTTATTTACGGATAAACAAGCTTTTCATAAAAATTATTCTGTAAATGAAATAGCCGATATAATAATTAATTTGTTAAATTCAAATTTTAATTGTTTGGAGTTAAAAACAAGCGATTATATTTTTAGTTATAGAATAACTAATAAGGGTAAGGTTTTAAGTAATAAAAGAAAAATCAAAATGATAAATTAATTGATTTGGATCATAATAAACAAAAAAAATATTTGATTCAAGAGGGGATGATTATTCCTCCTTTAATTGATTTACAAATTATGACTGTAGATGGTAAAATTTGTAAAGCAAAATATGATAAGTATAAGCAAATTAATAGGTTTTTAGAATTGATAGATGATAGTATTAAAGATGAAACAAATTTAAATATTATAGATTTTGGGTGTGGGAAAAGTTATTTAACATTTATATTGTATTATTATCTAGTATATATTAGAAATATAAAATGTAACATCGTTGGTTTGGATTTAAAAGAAGATGTTATAGATAATTGTAATAGGATAGCAAATAAATATGAATATAAAAATTTAAAATTTTATAAGGGCGATGTTGCTCAATATTGTGCCCAAAATAAGGTTGATATGATTATAACCTTACATGCTTGTGATACGGCAACTGATTATGCGCTATATCATGCAATTAAAAGTAAATGTAAGTATATTTTCTCTGTTCCATGCTGTCAACATGAAATTAATAGTCAGTTAAGTAGCAACTATCTTCATATGATTAATAAATTTGGAATATTGAAAGAGCGTTTTTCTTCGATGCTTACTGATGCTATTAGGGCAAATATATTGCAATACTATGGTTATAAGACTCAATTATTAGAGTTTGTTGATTTTGAAAATTCTCCTAAAAATATATTAATAAGAGCAGTTTTATCAAATAATTTTAATAAAACCGCAAAGGAGGAAATTGACTCTTTAATATTACAAACAGGTGTTGAACAAACTTTATATAAACTATGTTTTAACGAATAGTATTGTACCTTTGAAATGTTTTATCATTTCAAAGGTTTTATATTTTTATAAATGATTAATTGTTCTTGCAATTATAAAGTAGTCTTTTTTTAAATTTATTTTCATATTATAACACAGGTGATGAAAATGTGTGGAATTTATGGAATAGTTGGAAAAACAACAACGGTGGATCTTTTAGATTCATTACAAAGACTTGAATATAGAGGCTATGATTCTTGTGGCATATCATACATTTATAAAAATCGAAGCTTTCTTTATAAAACGATTGGTAATACATCTCAGTTAAGGAAATTAGTCAAAAATGTTGAAATATCGTGTGCTATAGGTCACACAAGATGGGCTACTCACGGAGAAGTTAGTGCAATCAATGCTCATCCCCATACATCGAATAAAAGGCGTTTCTTTGTAGTACATAATGGTGTTATAGATAATTATGCCGAGTTAAAAGAAAAATATAACTTTAGTTTTATTTCTAATACCGATAGTGAAATAATTGTTCATTTATTAGATATGTATACCCAAAAATATAATACAATTGAGGCTATAAAAAGAATATTGATGGAGATAAGTGGCAGTTTTGCCGTAGTTATTTTAGATAAAACTGAAAATGATACACTATATTTTATGAAGAATAAGTCGCCATTATTAATTGCATTAGACCAAAAGAAAATAGCATTAGCATCAGACCAATGTGTATTTGATACAAAAATGAATGTTACAATTTTAAATGATAATAATTATGGCTATATAAAAGGGCATAATTATCAAATACTTAGTTTAAATAGCAACGAAAGATGGAATACCTTTTATAAGGATGTTAATACAAAAATTAAACGTTTGAGTGATTACTATATGTTAGATGAGATGAAGTATGAGCCTTTTATGATTGAGGATATAGCTAAAAATTTTATTAAAATAGATACCGATGATTATTTGAAAAATCTTATAGATGCTAATGAAATTGTTTTTGTAGGAGCTGGTAGCTCCTATTATGCATCATCTATTTTAGCAACGTTATATGAAAATAAGTTAGATAAACGCGTTTTCAGTGTTGTTGCATCAGAAATAAAAAACTTTAAATTATTATCTAAAAATATAATTTTTATTATTTTGTCTCAATCTGGGGAAACTGCCGATTTGTGTGAAGCTGTTAATTATTTAAAAGAAAAAAATTATAAGATAATTTCCTTGTGTAATAATGTAAATTCCTCGTTAGGTTATAATAGTGATATTATTTATCCATTATTTGCCAAGAGTGA
The DNA here is from genome assembly GCA_018715825.1 of Candidatus Avacholeplasma faecigallinarum. Lineage (GTDB taxonomy): Bacteria > Bacillota_I > Bacilli_A > Acholeplasmatales > Anaeroplasmataceae > Anaeroplasma > Anaeroplasma faecigallinarum. Next base: position 554 of record DVKU01000101.1, on the reverse strand, counting down.
GATTTCAGTAGCATCTACAAAGGCATTAACAGCGATGATTTTTGTGGGTATGCTATTATTAAATAAACAGTTTTATTGTTTAAAGGCCAAAAAAATAGCCGATGATTTGCGAAAGGTCTTTTTGAAGTGGGAACAAATTAATCAAATATCTACTATTGTAGCTAAATCTCAAACTGTATTTTATTTAGGTAAGGGTATTGATTATTTTTTAGCTTTAGAAGGGGCTTTGAAGCTTAGAGAAATAACTTATCTTTCAGCATTTTCTTTTTATAGTGGAGAACTAAAACATGGAAGTATAGCTCTTATTGATAACAATAGTGTTTGTATAGCAATTATTACAGATAGCAATATAACTAAAGTTGTAAAGAGTAACATAGAAGAAGTTAAAAGTAGAGGTGGCAAAACTTTTATAATATCAAATTGCATCATTGATGCAGACATTTTTGTTGATGGTGGTATACTATCGGTCATTTTGGTTTTACAGATTATAGCTTATCAAACAGCTCTTTTATTAAATAGAAATATTGATCAGCCTAGAAATTTAGCTAAGAGTG
>DVKU01000100.1 GCA_018715825.1 Candidatus Avacholeplasma faecigallinarum | reverse complement strand
TCGGCAATTTAATAACCGAGGATTCTCGCTTAGTTTCCTAAAGCAATATTTAATAATATTAAACTACCATTTAGTAATGCATTTTCATCTAATAAAAAATTAGCACTATGAAGATCATAAAATGGTTCATTAATAGCTCTTACACCTAACCATGTTAAACATATTTGGGAATTTTTTCTATAATATGAAAAATCTTCACCAACCATTTCAGGTTGTTCTAAACTTATAATATCTTTAGAATCTAAAACTTTAGCAGCTGCCTTTTTTACCATAGAAATGGCAATATCATCATTATATACAGGATCATAAGCATAGTGAAATGAAAATTTAAATTCTACTTTATATGTTTTACATGTTTCCTCTATAATTTGATACATTTGTGAATTTAAATAATCTCTTTGTTCCTTAGTAAAAGAGCGAGCTGTTCCCTTCAATAAGCATTTGTCAGTAATTATGTTCATTGATACACCACTTTGTATAAAAGTGGTTGAAATGACAATATGATTATCTTTAAGCTTATTATGTAGCTCTTGGAATTTTTCTACAATAATGCTAGCTGGGATAATAGGGTTTTTGCCAAGATGAGGTGTTGAAGCGTGACAGCCTTTTCCTACTATCTCTAATTCCCATAAATCTGGGGCGGCACAGGCTTCATGTGCTTTTATCCCTATTTGCCCTGTGAATAATTTGTTTGTTACGTGATAAGCAAAGAAAAATTTCACATTGCTTAAGTCGTATTCCTTTATGATATTAATTGCTCCACCTGGAAGAGGTCCCTCCTCGGCAGGCTGGAAGACTAAAACTATGTTATATTTTAATTCATTTTTATGAAGTATAAATAAATTGGCAGCTCCTAGTAGTATTGCGATATGAGCATCGTGACCACAGGCATGCATATTACCATTTTCTGATTTGAATGGCAAGTTGGTTTGTTCTTTTATTGGTAGAGCATCTAAATCACTTCTAAATCCAATAGTAGTTTCTTTATTTAAATCTAATGATGCTATACAACCAGCACCATTTAATACTGGTGTAACTTTATAGCCTAAATTTTTTAAAATATTCATTACGTAGTTATTGGTATTTTTGGTATTGAATCCAATTTCAGGATTTTGGTGAATATGTCTACGATATTCAATTATTTTGTCTTTTATCATAATTTTCTCCATTTTTTAAAAAAAGTGTTGCTTTTTATTTTTTATGTGTATATAATAATAACATAAACAAAACATAAAGTAAAATGACGTTGAAAAGAAGAGTAGTAAAAATGAGTTCTTACAGAGAGTTTCCGATTGGTGAAAGGAAATAGAATAAGTTTTTATGAAGATGGTCTTGGAGTTGTATTGCTGAGTCTTAATGATAAGGTGATAACGGGATTCGCCCGTTAAAGCGATAGAGCATGATAGTGCTTGAAAATAGGCTGATTTTTCAGTGAAAAAGGTTGGTACCGCGTGATTTTATTATCTCGTCCTTGTATTAGGACGGGATTTTTTTGTTTATAAATAAAAAATAAAGGAGAAAATGAAAATGAGTTATGAGTATGCAATTGAATTCCATAATGTTACTAAAGCTTATGGAGAATTACAGGCAATAGATAATTTAAATTTATCTATTGAAAAAGGAATCATCTTCGGTTTAGTTGGTGCATCTGGTGCTGGAAAATCAACATTATTAAGGACTATTAATAAGCTAGAGGATATTCAAGGTGGAGAAATTATTGTTCAAGGAAATGATATCACTAATTTAAGAGGAAAAGAATTAAGATATTATCGTCAAAAGGTTGGTATGATATTTCAACACTTTTCATTATTGGATTCTCGAAATGTTTTTAATAATATTGCCCTACCTTTAGAATGTAATGGCTTTAAAAAGGATGAAATAGCAAGAAGAGTTAATGAATTAGCTGAGGTTGTGGGGTTAAGTGATAAATTACAAAACAAAACATCTGAACTTTCAGGTGGTCAAAAGCAAAGGGTTGCTATTGCAAGAAGCTTAGCTTTAAATCCAGAAATATTGTTATGTGATGAGGCAACAAGTGCACTTGATCCTAAAACAACTAAAAATATTTTAGCCCTACTTAAAAAAATAAATAAAGAATTGGGAATTACTATTATTATTGTAACTCATCAGATGGAAGTAGTAAAAGAAGCTTGTGATGAAATAGCAATATTAAAGGAAGGCAAAATTTTAGATGTAGGTAATACAGCTGATATTTTCTTAAGTAATAATACTGCCTTAAAAACTTTAGTTGATGAAGAGGAGATATTACCAGAAAGTGGAGTTAATATAAGACTATACTTTCCTCGTAATTTCTCAGCTGATCATGTTATAACAACTATGGCTAGAAAATTAGATATTGATTTTTCAATATGCTATGGAAAGCTTGAGAAATTTCAAGATGATGTTTTAGGCTCTTTAATTATTAATATTGATGAACAAAATAAGGATAGAGTATTGAAATATCTCGATGAAGTTAAAATTCCTAAGGAGGTATTATAATTATGATATTATCTTTTGCATCTGAATTATGGATTGCTTTATTAGAAACATTAGAAATGGTATCATTAGCAGGAATCATTTCGACAATATTAGGCGTTATATTAGGATTACTATTAAATTCTTTATCACCTAAGGGTGGAATTATTGGTAATAAGTATGTTTATGCAATTGTAGGCTTTATTATCAATATGATTCGTTCAATTCCATTTTTGATTTTAGGTGTTTTATTAATACCATTAACAATGTGGATTACTTCAATTTTTGGTAGAGCAACCTTCTTTGGAGCTTTAGCATCCTGTGTTCCTTTAACTATTGCCTCTACAGCCTTTATAGCCAAAGTAGTAGAATCAGCTTGTAGTGAGGTTAGCCCATCAATGATTGAAGCGGGCTTATCATTAGGTTTGTCTAGATTTCAAATTGTCACTAAAATAATTTTAAAGGAAGCCTTACCTTCTATAATTAATGGTATATCATTGGCCTTAATTTCATTATTAGGTATTAGTGCTGTTGTTGTAGCTTGGAGTGGTGGAGGCTTAGGCTCTTTAGCTAAAATAATCGGTGTTGATAATGGTGATAGAGTATTAATGCTTGTGATTGTGGCAGTAATAATTTTGTTAGTATTAATTATTCAATTTGGTGGAAATATTTTATATAAGCTAGTTAAATTTGGTCGTAATTTTAAATTGTCATATGTGACAATACCACTAGCAATTATCCCTATAATATTAATTGTTATTTTCAATATTGATTTTTCTAAGGAAAAACAAACCATTGTTATAGGTGGAATGTCTAACCCTTCACAACCTGTAATTCAAAATATTAAAAGTGATTTTGAGTCTTATGGATATAATCTAGAAATTGAAATTTTTAGTGAATTTGCTTTAGGAAATCCTGCCCTTTATGAAAAAACAGTAGATGCTACATTGTTTCAACATACACCATATTTAAATAATTATTTAGCTACTAATCCTGATGCTGATTTTACTGTAGCTGCTGAGGTGTATTATCCTTTATTTGGAGGCTATTCTAATACAATTAGTGATGTTTCTCAATTAAAAACAGGATCTGTAGTAGCGATACCAAATGATTTATCTAACGGTGCAAGAGCTCTAAGCCTACTTGTTAATGCTGGAGTAATTTATGTTGATATTCCTGCTGATTTAACTGGTGTAACTTTAAATGGACTTATTAGTAAAATATCTTATAATAAACAAATTAAAATTGAATTAGCTGAGGCCTCAAATGTAGCAAGTAGTGCTAAAAATGGTGCATCAGATTTAGGAATTTGTTCTTATACCTTTGCTAGTGCGGCTGGCTTTGATGTTAGAAATGACTGTGTGGTTCAAGAATCATTAGAAATGAAAAAAACTAACGTAAATATTTTAGTTGTTAGAACAGAGGATAAGGATGAACCATGGGTATCTTTATTAAGCAGTCTTTTAACTAATGAAAAAACTGAAGATTTTATTAATGATTATTTTGAGGGAGCAATGTTACCATTATTTACAGATTATATTAATGGTGATGGTAATCTAAATTCAAATGTGATATATTATTTTAAAAAGGAAGAAAATTTATTTTAAAAAAGGGAGTAATAAAATGAGTAAAATTGGAATTATAGGTATTGGTCATGTTGGTAGTCATGTTGCCTCTGCAATTTTACAGCAGGGCTTATGTGATACTTTAGTTTTAATAGATAAGGATGAAAAGAAAGCCATTGCTCATGGGTATGATCTTGTTGATGCTTCACCGTATTATCCAATTCAAACTAAAATTAAATGTAATGACTATTCAGAGCTTAAGGATGCTGATATAGTAGTTATTTCTGTAGCTGGAAGTATTGTATGTGAATCACGTCTTAAAGAAACTCAAACTTCAATTGAGTGTTGTGATGAAGTAATACCATTATTATTAAAGAGTGGTTTTCATGGAATAGTATTATCAATTACAAATCCTTGTGATATAGTGGCAAATTATATTGCCTTAAAAACTGGTTTGAATGTTATAGGCTCTGGAACAACTCTAGATTCATCAAGACTAAAAACATTAATTGCAATTGAACTTGGTATAAACCCTAATTCTGTTAATGCCTTTATGTTAGGAGAACATGGAGATTCTCAATTTCCATATTTATCTAATGCCAATGTTTGTGGTAAGCCGATTTCTGAATTTAAATTAGATTTAAATAAAATTGTTCATCAAACTCGTTTTAGAGCTGTTCCAATATTTGATTCAAAGCACTGTACAGAATTTGGTATTGGCACTTGTGCAGCTAAACTTATCAAAGCGATTTTAACAGATTCTAAAGAACTTTTACCTGTATCCTATTTTGTTGATAACTATGGAGTTAATCACGTGTACCTATCTTTACCTTGTTTTGTTGGTAAATCTGGTGTAATATCTCGTCCTGATTTAAGTTTTACAAATGAAGAGTTGGCTCAATTGTTAAATTGTTCTAATGTAATTCAAACAAAATTAAAAGAATTTTTAAAATAATATTCAAAAAAAATATAAATTATAGAATAAAATTCTAAAAAAATAAAATCATTATAAAGAATATTATAAAATTTAATAAAAAAATAAAATTTTTGTTGACAAAATATATAAATGTGCATATACTATAAGAAACCGATGATTAGGAAGTTAGTCAACTAGCGCATTTATAGAGAGCAGCGAATGGTGGAAGCGTTGCAATAAGCGGATTTGAAAGTGGGCCTAAGAGGGCTTTGGTGAAGTTAGTAGCTAAAGACGGGAGCTCCCGTTACAGAGTAGAAATGTGATGGCATTTCGTAGAGTGGCTATAGTCAAATATAGCAAATTAGGTGGTACCGCAGGCGCTTTATAAGCACTTGTCCTTTTAGATATTTTTATATCTATTTGGATGAGTGCTTTTTTTGTTTTAGGTACTATAAGAAAGTGGAGGAAAGAAAGATGAAAAGAGTTTTAGGTTTATTAGCAATTATTGTTTTATTATT
>DVKU01000099.1 GCA_018715825.1 Candidatus Avacholeplasma faecigallinarum | reverse complement strand
GTGGGGACACATTCCCCACACCCTTTGTTATACTTAGGAACTAATCAAAAGTTAATCATAAGGATTTTATCAAAAGTTAATTATAATATTTTGGATTAAATAATTAAAGAATTATTGACAAAAATTATATTTATGCTATAATTAAGTTAAGAATAATTCTTAATAAGGAGATAATATGATTAGAAGAAATACAAATCAAAGACAAATTGTATATGAGTCTTTAAGAATTTTAGGTCATGCATCTTCCGAAAATCTTATCCAATATATTCAAAGTAATTATTCTAATATCTCACTAGCCACTATATATCGCAATCTCACTATTTTAATGGATGAGAATATGGTAAAAAAGGTTAAACTAGATGGGATTGATGTTTATGAGACAGTTAAGGCTAAACATTATCATTATGTTTGTAAGCATTGTGGCGAAATCATCGATATTACACCAGCTGAGGCGGGAATAAGCTCTAGTATGATAAAAAATATTAATTTAGATCGTGTAGATGATTTTGATATTACATTTTATGGAATGTGTCATAAATGTCAAAAAAATATTATAAATTAAAAAGGAGTAATAATAATGAAAAAATTTGTTTGTAAAGTATGTGGTTATATTTATGAAGGAGATAAACCACCTGTTGAGTGTCCAGTATGCCATGTTGGTGCTGACAAATTCGAAGAAGTTAAAGAGGAAATGTCTTGGGCTTGTGAGCATATCTTAGGTGTTGCTAAAGATGCACCAGAGGATATTAAAGCTGATTTAAGAGCTAATTTTGAAGGTGAATGTACTGAAGTTGGTATGTATTTAGCTATGGCTAGAGTAGCTCATAGAGAAGGATATCCTGAAATTGGTTTATACTATGAAAAGGCAGCTTATGAAGAGGCTGAGCATGCAGCAAAATTTGCAGAGCTTTTAGGTGAGGTTGTTACACCATCAACTAAGAAAAATCTTGAGTTAAGAGTTGCTGCTGAAAATGGAGCTACTGCAGGTAAATTAGATTTAGCTGTACGTGCTAAAAAGTTAAATCTTGATGCTATTCATGACACAGTTCATGAAATGGGTCGTGATGAAGCTCGTCATGGTAGAGCATTCAAAGGATTATTAGATAGATATTTCGGAAAGTAAAATGCAAAAAGGGAACTGCGGTTCCCTTTTAATTTATTTTAAATTATTAATATTTAAAATATTTTTCCCATATTTTTCCCATATTTTGGTTCTATAATAATATTAAACAAAAGTTTTGTATTCTTGTTTGTTTTAAGGTAAGGTGAATGAAAATGAAAAAAATATGGATGTTAATGTGTTTTATTCCAGTTCTAATTTTATTAGCATCATGTAGTGAAAATGAAATTAATTATAGTGAACCATCTAATAAAAATGAACCGGATAAAAATACGTTAACTGAAGAAGAAAATCATGAATATAAGACTCCACAAATCACAATAGACCAATCATCTAGTGAACCTGCGGTAACTGAAATAGAACAGACTGTTTCTAATGTTTATGATAGTGTAGTCTCAATAGATGTTGTTACTGAAACTACTATAGGTAGTGGTTCAGGAGTTCTATTTTCATCAGATAATGATTTAGGATTGAGTTATATCGTTACATGCTTTCATGTAATTGAGGATGCTTATAGCATTAATGTTACATTGACTGATGGAACTGTTTATAAGGCTAGTGTAGTAGGTGGATATAAAGATCAAGATCTTGCAGTTTTATCAATTGAAGCTACTAATCTAAATTATGTTCAATTTTATGGCAATTCTGATAATTTAAAATTAGGAACACAAGTTATTTGTATTGGAAATCCTTTAGGAATTTTGCCAGGTAGTGTGTCAGTAGGTTATCTTTCATATGTAAATAGAGAGGTTTCAGTTGATGACTATAACACTATGAAGTTGCTTCAAACAGATGTAGCTATTAATTCAGGAAATTCTGGTGGAGCATTATTTAATGTAAGTGGTGCTTTAATTGGTATAGTAAATGCTAAATATGCTGATTCTGGTATTGACGGCTTAGGCTTTGCTATTCCTATTAATACTGTTTATGATGTAATTTATGATTTAATGTCAACAGCAAAATATGATGTTGTAAGTAAAACATGGGATGAAGGATATGTTGTTGGTGATTGGGAATTAGGTTTTGATCTAGCCGATGCTAGATACTCAATTGGCATGGGTATTGGAATTCAAATCGTTCCTTATGTAAGCAATGTCTATAGTAATGAAACTATGTCAGGAGCCAGTTCATTACAATTAAAAGATATAATTAGTGGTGTTACTATAGACTATAAGGATGATAGTAAAACTGATATAGTAGTTAGTGACATAGCTTCATCTAGCGCAATTTTAACAACTATTTATGATGCCAATTTATCAGTTGGTGATAGTTTGGTTTTCACTGTTACAAGAAATAATATATCTTTGACAGTTAATGTTGAATTAGTCCAATATATATATTCAATTTAATATGGAGATATCGCTAAGATATCTCCTTTTTTCTTGATTTTAATAAGTATTTTTTATATAATATTAGGGAATTGAGGTGCTATAATGGCTAATTATAATGATTTAGCAAATTTAATTTTTCCAAATATTACTACAACAATTGCTGATTTAGAAAAAAGATATCCAAAAAGAAATTTAAAGCCTGGAGCTATGGTAACTAGATTTGCCCCATCTCCAACAGGCTTTTTACATACAGGTAGCCTTTTTACGTCTTTAGTTTCATGTCGCTTTGCTAAACAAAGTGATGGTGTTTTTTACATTCGTTTAGAGGATACTGATACAAAAAGAGAAATAGCAGGTTCAGCAGAATCTTTAATCAACCAATTAAAGGAGTTTGACGTTATTCCAGATGAAGGATATATATCAGATACGAAGGAAATAGGTGATTATGGTCCTTATAAACAATCTATGCGAGCTGATATTTATAATACGGTTATAAAGCATTTAATATCTATAGGTAGGGCTTATCCTTGTTTTTGTACAACAGAGGAATTAAATGAATTACGTGCTTTACAAGAATCAAGAAAAGAAATACCTGGCTATTATGGCAAGTATGCTAAATATCGTGATTTTCCAGTTGATAAAGCTATAGAGAAGATTTTAAATAAAGAACCTTATATAATTAGATTTAAATCTATGGGTAATCATGAAAACAAGATTTTTTTCCATGATGAGATAAAAGGCGATCTAGAATTAACTGAAAATGATCAGGATATCGTAATCTTAAAATCAGATGGTTTACCAACTTATCATTTTGCTCATCTTGTAGATGATCATTTTATGAGAACTACTCATGTAACTAGGGGAGAAGAATGGTTATCAAGTCTTCCAATTCATCTTGAGTTATTTGATACCTTAGGATTTGAACGTCCTAAATATGCTCATTTACCAGTTATTATGAAGGTAGAAAATGGAAATAGAAGAAAGCTTTCTAAAAGAAAGGATCCTGAAGCAGCAGTTAGTTATTTTTTAGAACAAGGCTATCCTAAATATGGCTTTATAGAATATTTATTAACAATTGCCAATTCAAACTATGAGGCTTGGAGAAATGAAAATTTAGATAAAGATTTTTATGATTTTAAGCTATCTTTTGATAAAATGTCATTAGATGGTGCTTTATTTGATTTGGCTAAGGTAGCTAATATTTCTAAAGAAAGAATGGCTTACAAAAAGGCTAGTGTCTTATGTGAAGAAGTAAAAGAATGGGCTAAGATTTATAATAAAGAATTTTATCAAAAAATAATTAATAATGAAGAGTTTTTCATATCTATTTTAAATATTGAAAGAGAAAAGGAAAAACCACGTAAAGATTATTCTAAATACTCAGATATTTACCCAATTATATCATTCTTTTATGATGATGTTTATGAAACCATTGATAAATCTAATTTAGAATGGAATGAAAATATGAATAAAGAAGATATAAAAGCTGTTTTATCTGATTATTGTGAAAATATCGATTTATCCTTAGATGAGGATGGATGGTTCCAATCTATTAAAGATTTAGCTGTTCGTCATGGTTTTGCCGATAATATTAAAGTATGGAAGAAGAATAAAGAAGCTTATAAAGGCCATGTTGGAGACGTTTCAGAATTTTTGAGAATTGCCCTTAGTGGTAAAAGAAATTCACCTAATTTATATTGTGTAATGCAAATTTTAGGTAAAGAAAAAGTAATAAATAGAATAATGGAAGTTTTATCTAAAATTTAACTTGACCTAGAATAAAATTATGGTATAATAGAATGTGCGCAAGCATTATATTATGCCTTGGCCTGGTGGTGAAACGGTTAACACATTGCCCTCTCAAGGCAACATTCACGGGTTCGAACCCCGTCCAGGTCACCAGAATAAATTATTAAAGGACACTAAGTGTCCTTTTATTTTTATGTGTCTGTAGCTCAGTTGAATAGAGCATAACCCTCCGAAGGTTAAGGCCGTGGGTTTGAGTCCCATCAGACACACCATTTTTTAATAAAGATGATTAAGTATCATCTTTTTTTATTAAAGTTTTTATAAAATATATCACTATTTTATTGTTTGAATTATTTTTTGGTAGTTATATATTTTAATGAAAATAATTTCTTGTATTAAAACTTCTTTTATAGTATAATACACTATGCTTGGAGAGGTACCCAAGAGGCTGAAGGGACACGCTTGGAAAGCGTGCAGGTCGGTAACACGACGCAGGGGTTCAAATCCCCTTCTCTCCGCCATTTAGAAGTAGCTACTTGATATTTATCAAGTTTTTTTTTGTGATAAAATGATTATTAGACACCATTTTTTATTTTTAAGCAAATTTTTTTAAAATTAAAGCTAGAATTTTACAAAAATATTTAAAAATGGTATAATAATAAAGTTAGGTGGGTATGTATGAAAAATAGATTTAAAAGGACAATATTAACTAATATTTTTTCTGTTATATTTTTACATTTTTATACTAAAAGAATAGCTAAAAAGAATATTATGCCTTTTGCTGATAGATATAAGTTTGCTTCTAAATATATTAATAAGTACCATAAATCAATGAATTTAGAGATTATGACCTATGGAATGCAAAATATTGATCCTAATATTAAGGGGTGCCTAATTATAGGTAATCATCAGGGTAGAACAGATTGTATTTCTGTAATGCATGTATTAAAGGATTTTCCCACCTCTTTTGTTGTAGCAGATAATAAAAGTCATCGTTTTTTATTTAGTAATGTTTGTGATATGTTGCAAGCTAAAAGAATAAAATTTGATGATTTACGTTCACAAGCTAGAGTTTATTCGGAGATGAAAAATGATATATTAAAAGGCCAAAGATTTATTATCTTTCCCGAGGCTGGATATAAGGATAATAAAAATACCCTACAAGATTTTCATACTCCTGCCTTTTCATTAGCTATTAAGACTAAGTGTCCAATTATACCATTTTGTTTGTATGATTCCTGGAAGGCTTATAACAAGGATTATGCTGGTTACTATAAGCTTCAATTTCAATGCCATATTTTACCACCTATTTATTATGATGAGTATAAAGGCTTAAATAAAAGGGAATTAGCTGCTTTAGTTAAATCGAGAATCCAAAATAAATTAGATGAAATAAAAAATAATAGTCTATCCCAATAGTGATTGCTATTATTTTTTTTGTTATAAAAAAAGCCTTTCAATAGATTATAGAATAATCGTATTAAAAAGCTTAAGGTTTTATATATATTTTTCAATTGTTGAAAATAATTTATTTACATCTATAGGTTTACTGATAAAATCATTCATACCTGCATTAAGTGCATTATCAACATCTTCTTTAAAGGTATTAGCAGTCATGGCTATAATTGGTATTTTTTTAGCATCTTGTCTTTTTAACATGCGCATTTGCTTACAACAGGTTAGACCATTCATTATAGGCATTTGTATATCCATGAAAATTAAGTCAAAGAAATTATTTTTAGAATTTCTAAAGGCCTCTAAGGCCTCTTTGCCATTAGTTGAAACTATAACATTAGCGCCCTTCATTTCTAAAAATGAAACTATTATTTGGGCATTTATTAAATTATCCTCAACCACTAAAATATTTTTATTGATTAAGTTATTATCTTGAGTTATTTCATTTTGCTCAATTAGCTTACCAAGTGGAAATGATAATGTAAATGAGAAAGATGAGCCTTTATTTTTTTGAGAATTAAGTTCTATATTTCCACCCATTAGGTGGATAATGTTTTGACTAATAGGTAGACCAAGACCTGTTCCCATACTATGAGAAATGTTAGAATCAATTTGCTCAAAAGGTTGAAAAATTCTTTCATGTTCACTTTGAGGAATGCCAATACCTTGATCAGTAACAGCAAAATAGTATTTAGCATTGCTATCAGTACTTTGTAATTCCTTTATTTCT
>DVKU01000098.1 GCA_018715825.1 Candidatus Avacholeplasma faecigallinarum | reverse complement strand
TGGCCTCTATTTTTATTTTTAAATTAAATTGTTTATATGATTTCTTTCTTTATATTTTTGTGATACAATATGCTTATGAAAAAATATTTAAAATATATATTGATATGTTTAAGAAGTGTAATAATTTTTATCTTAATAGGAGCAATTTTATCTGCAAGTGTAAAAAATGTTATGACATCAGTAAAGGTTAGTAATTTTAAAGCAAAAGGAGTTTATCAACAGGATATATCTACTGATAATGTTAAGTTTTACAAGATTGAATCTAATGAAGAATTACCTTCTTACATAGTTAAGGATAATTTAATAATTCCAGGTGCTCCAGGAGATATTTTGGTTACAAAGGAGGCTTTGCTTGGACCTTCATTCGTTAGAGCCTTTATAACCTTTTTTGCAGGTGGTCATGCCGCATTGTGCACTGATAGCTACACTGATTTAGATTTTACTTTGTCTGATTTAAAATCAATAGAGGCAACAGGTCTTGAAGAGGGTGCTAATTTAGCTTCTTCTAGCTATAGAACTTATTGGGGTAGTAATGATATTTATAATGAGGTCATTGGTTTAAGGGTTAGGACTACAGAAGAACAAAGACAAGAGGTTTTATCAGTGGCTTCTTCGCTTATTGGTGATCCATATAACTATTCATTCTTATTTGATACTACTAATAAATCATATTGTAGCGATTTAGTCTCTAAGGCCTATAGCTACATTGGAATAAATTTAAATAAGGATGATTTTACAACTTCGATTTATGATTTAATTGTTTCAGGAGATACCTATATTTCTTATTATCATTATTATGACTCTAACGGAACAAAGAATATATATTATTTAGGATAGGTGATTATTTTATGGCTTATGTAGCATTATATAGAGCTTATAGACCTCAAAAATTTAGTGAGGTTGTAGGTCAACAGCATATAATAAAAACTTTGCAAAACGCTATAAAATTAAATAAAGTGGCCCATGCGTATTTATTTTGTGGTCCTCGTGGAACTGGTAAGACTACATTAGCTAAAATTATGGCTAAAGCCTTAAATTGTGAGCATGGTCCAGCTATTGAGCCTTGTAATGAATGTGCTATTTGTAAAGGTATTCAAAAGGGTAATATTTCAGATGTTATTGAAATTGATGCTGCCTCAAATAATGGTGCTGATGATATCAGATCATTGCGTGATACCGTTAAATTTTTACCGTCAGTAGGAAAATATAAGGTTTATATAATTGATGAGGTTCATATGCTATCTAATGCAGCCTTTAATGCCTTATTAAAAACATTAGAGGAACCTCCAAAGCATGTAGTTTTTATTTTAGCAACAACAGAACCATATAAGCTACCAAATACGATATTATCACGTTGTCAACGCTTTGATTTTCAAGCTATTTCTTTAGATGACATTACTAAAAGATTAAAATTAGTATGTAGTGATGAAAATATCAATATTACTGATGAGGCAATTCATCAAATAGCTTCTTCTGCTGAAGGTGGTATGCGTGATGCTTTATCATTATTAGATCAATGTATTTCTTATAGTGTGTCTCCAACTATAGATTTAGATGATGTCTTGGCAGTGTCAGGTAATGTTTCTTATTTAAAATTAATTGATTTAATAGAATCGTGCCTAAATAATAATGAAACTAATTCAATTGTTTTGATGGATGATATGCTAAAACAAGGAAAAGAGGTTCCTAGGATAATAAACGACATAATTTTATTTTTAAGAGATGTATTATTATATAAGAATCAAGCTGTTATAGATGAAAAATTAATGTTTAAAAATGATAATTTTAAAAAATTAGCTAATAAGGTTACTAAGGGAATTATATATTCTTGGTTAGATATATTAAATGAGGCTTTATCTTCTATGCGATTTTCTACTCAAAAAAGGGCTTATTTAGAGCTGGCTTTATTGAAAATGAGTGATAATAGACTTAATGTTGAAGCTAGTTTAGAAGATAGATTAGAGTCATTAGAATATACTATTAATATGCTAGTTAATAAAAAGAAGGAAAATATTAACGTTGTAGAAGAAAAAATGGTAGTACCACCTCTTCCAACCGTTGATGATATCGATAATTACAGTAACATTGAAAAGGAAAAGGTCGAAACTAAAACAAATCTAGAGGTTAATATAACACCTATATTTAAGGATAAAATTACTGTTAGGGATATAGAACAAATATTAAATAATGCTAGTAAAGCCAAAAAAGAAAAACTTAATAAAGTTTGGTCACAAATTGCTGAACGTTATACTAATATTTTTGCAATTCAGATACTTGTAAATGGGCATATAGTTGCTGCAAGTGATGATGCCTTTATAGTTGAATTACAGGATGTTGGTTTTTGTAATAGAGTAATGCTATATGAGAATTATGTTAAAATAATGGAAATTTTTAATGAATTTGATTTAAATATTAAAGATTATATTTGCATTCCTAAGGCAGTTTGGAGTAAAATACGAATAGATTATAAGAAAAAGTATGAAGCTGGTAATCAACAGCCAATTTTAGATGATATAGAAATTGGTGTAAATCGTAGGGTAATACCTACTAACCAGTCTCAAGTAAAATTAGAAAATTCTATTGAGTCAGATGCTTTAGAATTTTTTGATGAAGGACAATTAAAAATATTGGAGGAATAAATTTATGAATCAACAAGCAATGATGCGTTTAAAGAAAATGCAAAAACAAATGATGGAAGCTCAAGAAAAGCTTGAAAACACAGTTTTTAAGGGTACTGCTGGCGGTGGAGTTGTAAGCGTTGAGGTAAAGGGCTCTCATGAGGTATTATCAGTAAGTATTGATCCAGAAGCTGTAAAGGATGATTTAGAAATGGTACAAGATATGATTGTCATTGCCATTAATGATGCAAATAAAAAAATTGAAGCTGAAACTCAAAAAACAATGGGTGCCTTTGGAGGAGGCTTAGGATTATTCTAATGAAATATCCAAAAGCTTTAGAAGATTTAATTGATTCTTTTTCTCTTCTACCATCAGTAGGAAGAAAATCAGCTGAAAGATTTGCTTTATATTGTCTTAATAGGCTAGATGAAGCTCAAATTATAGACTTTTCTAATTCATTAATTGGAATTACTAAGGATATTCATATTTGTTCTAGCTGTGGCAATATTAGTGAAAAGGACATTTGTAGCATTTGTAGTGATGAAAAAAGAAATCATCGTCAAATTTTAGTCGTAGAGAGTATAAAGGATTTATATACTATTGAAAAAATAAATGATTATAAAGGTATATATCACGTTTTAAATGGAGCAATTAGCTTTTCAAAGGGAATAGGTATTCATGATTTAAATATTGATTCACTTGTCGATAAGGTTAAGAATAATGAAGTAGATGAAATTATTTTAGCAACTAATGCTACC
Organism: Candidatus Avacholeplasma faecigallinarum; assembly: GCA_018715825.1. Taxonomy (GTDB): domain Bacteria; phylum Bacillota_I; class Bacilli_A; order Acholeplasmatales; family Anaeroplasmataceae; genus Anaeroplasma; species Anaeroplasma faecigallinarum. Next base: position 3,140 of record DVKU01000098.1, on the reverse strand, counting down.
TTAGAGGGGGAAACAACTGCTCGCTATATTAAGGAATTATTAAGTGAATATAATGTCAAAATAACTAGATTAGCATATGGTTTACCAGTTGGCGGTGATTTATCTTACGTTGATGAAATGACTGTTTTAAAAGCATTTGAAGGTAGACACGAATATTAATTAAATAATCACCATAATATTAAATGGTGATATATGTGAAAACAGTTAAATATATAATAAAGTCACTTATTTTTGGAGTATTGTTTTTATTAATTATTAATTTAATTGGACAGTTTTTTAATTTCAGACTTCCGTTTTCAATTCTATCAATTTTATTATTGGGATTTTTGAGAATTCCTGGTCTTATAATTTTATTGATTTTTTTAATTTTATAGAGGTTTATATGGTAGTTATTTTTCGTAGTGTTGACCAAGAAAATAATTCGGTAAGCTTTCAAAGTGAAGGTTATTATGATGGAGAATATTTGGTTTTTGAGGATAAATCAGCTTTAGAAACTAAAATTCATTTACAGATATTAGATAATAAATTAATTTTAATTAGAGAAGGACTAATAAAAATGAAAATAACATTAGTCGAGGGAAAATGTTTACCATCATATTATAAAAACGATATTGGTTTAGAGTTTAATTTTATAGCTTTTTGCAAAAAATTAATAATCAATAAAAATAAAATCATGGTTGAATATGATATGATTTTAGATAATGAAAAGCTGTCAAGTCATAAAATATGGATAATATTGCATTGAAATACTTGAAAAATGTTGACTTTTCAAGTAAAATGTAATAGCATTCAATTTTGGAGGAATAAAAATGGAAAATATTTCACAAATGTCATTATTAGAAGTTGCAGTTAAACTAATGGAACAAAAACGTGGTGTTCAAAATATTAGAAATCTTATCAAAGAGGTTTTGGAAATGAAAGGCCTTAATGATGAAGATGGAGAATATGCCACTCAATTATATATCGATATAACTACAAGCTCAAAATTCGTTTATATGGGTAATGATGAATGGGACTTAAAGATTCGTCAATCACTAGATGAATTTGATAAGGATGGTTCAGCATTCAATTCAAAAGATGATGAAGTTGAAGAAGACGAGGTTGTTGAGGATAATCTTGATGAAGAGGATTTAGAGACTTCTGATGAACAAGATGAAGAAGACGAAGACTACGAAGATGATAACGAATATGAGGATGAAGAGGATGAGGATTATGATGAAGATAATGACTCATACGATGATTCTGATGATGAGTTAAATGATGGTGAAGATATCGATAGATATACTGAAGAAGGCTTTAATGAAGATAAATATAATGATTACATGGACGATTATGAAGACATGTATGATGAAAATTAATCTTTCACATATTTTCACACAAATTTAAGATAATAATACAATATTTATTGGGTATACTATAGTTGTCTTAAGAAGACAAATATCTATCATAATCTCCCTACAAAGATAGATAAACTTTTTTCATAAGCAAACTATAACTCTCCCAATTATGGATAAAGAACAACCTGTCGGTTGTTCTTTATTCGTTTTAAGGAAGATATTTATATAAAAAAATAATTATGCTATAATTTAGGTAGTATATGTTAATGAGGTGGACTTATGTATAAAATAGCATTAGTTGAGGATGAAAAGAATTTAGCTTCTTTAGTAATTAAGTATTTAGAAAATGAAAAATATGAGGTAGTATATTTTAAAGATGGTGAATCAGCATCAAAAGCTATTTTTGATGATATAGATTTATGGATTTTGGACATTATGCTTCCTGGTGTAATTTCAGGTTATGATTTAATTAAAGAAATTAGAAAAAATAACCCTTTAAAGCCAGTTATTTTTACATCAGCTCGTGATCAAGATATTGATAAAATTATGGGATTAGAATTAGGTAGTGATGATTATGTTGCTAAACCATATTCTATAAGGGAATTAGTTTTAAGGGTAAAGAATTTATTAGCTAGAAGCTATAATTTTAATAACTATAAATCAAGTAATATCGAAAATATTAATGGTTACATTATTGATTTTGATAAAAGAATTGTTACATTAAATAATGAAAATATCAATTTAACTTCAAAGGAGTATGATTTATTATTGTTTTTAATTCAAAATAAATCAAAGGCATTTTCACGAGATCAGATTTTAGATAGAGTATGGGGTAGTGATTATTTTGGTAGTGATAGGGTAGTTGATGATTTAATGCGTAGGCTTCGTCAAAAGATGCCTAATTTATCTATAGAAACAATTTATGGTTATGGGTATAGATTATCAATATGAAAAAATTAAATATTCCTTCTCAATTACTTTTATTATTTTTTACGATTATATTAGTAGCATCTTGTGCTTTTTATGTAATTGCCTTAACTAGAATACAGGTTATTGCTGAGGACGAGGTGTACTCAAGATTATCTACTTATGTTTATTTAATAAATAATAAGGGTGAAGAAAAGCTACCTGATATGAATATAGGATATTATATAAAGGAACCAAACTACTCAGAAACATATAAAAGTCCCACTTTAAGTAATTATATTACTGAGGATGATTTAGTTGAACTAATCCAAAGAATAAAGGAAGATAATTTATCCCAAGAATTTCCTAGAAAATCATTTTTAGCTAATGGATATATAAAAAATGCTCAGAAAAAAATTTATTATGTTGTTTCAACTGAAGATAATTTAGAAAATTATACAATTATTTTTACTGATAATAAATATACTGATTCCATGGTAAAAAATGTGGCCTTACAAGTAATTCTATTATTCTTTTTATTAATATTAGTTTCAATTTATGTAATTTATTTATGGTCATCAAAACTTGTAAAAAGAATTAAGATGATACAAAATCATATTTTAAATTTACCACGAGATAAATATGCCATAAGCTATGTAGATGATAGTTTAGATGAGGTTGGAGATTTATCAAAGTCAATTGAAAAAATGCGTCAAGAAATAGAAAAAAATGAAAATACTAAACAAGAAATGCTACAAAATCTATCTCATGATTTTAAAACTCCAATTGCTGTTATAAAATCTTATGCTGAGGCATTTCAAGACAAAGTTGTTGATGAAAATGAAGCTTCTAAAATAATTATATCTCAAGCAGAAATATTAAAGAAAAAAGTAAATA
>DVKU01000097.1 GCA_018715825.1 Candidatus Avacholeplasma faecigallinarum | reverse complement strand
TAGCATTTGGTATTGACAGAAATTTTCTTTTTGGATGTGGTGTAGCCATCGCATCTATTCTATTAAACAATAGAGAAATCTCTTGTGAATTTCATGTTTTCACAGATTATATCAGTGATAAAGACAAATTATATTTTTCTGATTTAGCAAAACAATATAATTCAAGAATTAATATTTATGTTATCAATTGTGATAAGCTGAAGTCATTACCAAGCACGAAAAACTGGACTTACGCAACATATTTTCGATTTATAATTGCAGATTATTTCTATCATAAACATGAAAAAATACTATATCTTGATGCAGATATTGCTTGCAAGGGTAGTATTAAAGAACTCTTAGATTATCAATTTTCTACTAATGAAATTGCCGCAGTTGTAGCTGAAAGAGATGTTGAATGGTGGCAAAATCGAGCCTCGGTATTAACTACACCACAGTTAGCTTCTGGATATTTCAATGCTGGTTTTTTACTGATAAATATTGATGAGTGGAATCTAAATAACATTTCGTCAAAAGCTATTGAAATGTTGCGTGACCCAGATTGGGTAAGTAAAATCACCCACCTTGATCAAGATGTACTGAATGTATTATTGAATGGTAAAGTGAAGTTTATTTCGGAGAAATATAATACCCGATATAGTATTAACTATGAATTAAAAGACAAAGTTGATAATCCAGTCAATGATGACACCGTGTTTATACACTATGTGGGACCTACAAAACCCTGGCATGAGTGGGCTGACTATCCGGTGTCACGTAGTTTTTTGATCGCCAAAGCAGCTTCTCCGTGGAGTAAAGAAGATTTACTTAAACCTGTAAATAGCAATCAGTATCGGTATTGTGCAAAACATAAATTTAAACAAAAGCATTATATGGCAGGCATTTTTAATTATTTAAAGTATTATAAAGAAAAATGCTTCTAAAGATTTAAGGTTAAAATAATTCATTATGATATATAATAAAACGATAAATGGGTTGAAAGTTTTCATAAAAGATAATGATCCCTTTTATGAGCAAGTTCTAAATGACTTTTTAACTTGCAGGGTTAAAACATTAAAAGTTTTTCGTTCTATTGATGATACTAAAGTCATTCTTATTGACACTGCTCGTGGACCTCTTGTACTTAAAGTTTATGCGCCAAAGCATAAAATGACCGAACGTTTCTTAAAATCTTGCATAAAAAAAGATTATTATGAAAATTTAATTTATCAAACCGATCGGGTACGTGGTGAAGGCATCCAATCAATTAATGACTATTTTTTGCTAGCTGAACGTAAAACATTAAATTTCGCTCATTATTATATTATGCTCATTGAGTATATTGAAGGTGTCGGGTTAAATGAGTATTTGGAAATTTCTGAAGATCTGAAGGATCAATTATCAGAATCGATAAAAGAGTTGCATCAGCATGGAATGGTGTCTGGCGATCCTCATAAAGGAAATTTTATAGTATCCGAAAAAGGTTTAAGACTAATTGACCTTTCAGGTAAAAAAACAACCGCTGTTTTAAAAGCAAAAGATCGCATTGATCTTGAACGGCACTATAATATAAAAAATGAATTGAAAGACTTTGGCTATACATATCTTATATTCAAAAAGAAAATTAAAAAAGTAATCAGGGATGTAAAAGTCAAACTAGGATTGAAGAGCAAATAATGATTATGATGAAGGGTAATTAAATTGGATTTTAAACATCTTACTCAATTTAAAGATATAATTGAACTGGACAAGCGCCCCGTTAAACTTGATGAACGGGAAACGTTTAATGTCTCATGGGGTATTGATGAGAACTACCAGGTTGGGGCTGCGATTTCAATTGCTTCAATTCTTGAAAATAATAAACAAAACAAATTTACCTTTCACATAATCGCTGATTACTTAGACAAAGAGTATATTGAATTATTATCACAATTAGCAACGAAGTATCAAACAGTAATTAAATTATATCATATTGATTCTGAGCCATTGAAGGCGCTACCTCAATCAAATATCTGGCCAGTATCTATTTATTATCGTTTGCTTTCATTTGATTATTTTTCTGCGCGATTGGATTCATTATTATATCTTGATGCTGATATCGTCTGTAAGGGTTCATTGAACGAGTTAATAGCATTAGAGTTTAAAGATGAATATGGGGCAGTGGTAATTGATGTAGATGCTATGCAAAGTAAAAGCGCTGAGCGTTTGTGTAATGAGGATTTTAACGGTAGCTATTTTAACTCTGGTGTAATGTATATTAATTTACGGGAATGGTTAAAACAAAGACTAACGGAAAAATTCTTTGATCTATTATCAGATGAGTCAATTATAAAAAAATTAAAGTACCCGGATCAAGATATTTTAAACTTAATGTTTCTACATCATGCTAAAATATTACCGAGAAAATATAATTGTATTTATACCATAAAGTCAGAATTTGAAGAAAAAAATAGTGAATATTACACCCGGTTTATTAATGATGACACTGTCTTCATACATTATACTGGTATAACTAAGCCATGGCATGATTGGGCGAACTACGCCTCTGCAGATTATTTTCGTAATATTTATAATATATCACCATGGAGAAATATACCTTATAAAAAAGCTGTTAAAAAACATGAGTACAAAGAAAAATATAAACACTTGCTTTACCAGAAAAAATTTCTCGATGGTGTTTTTACAGCAATTAAATATAATGTTATGAAAGGTTAATATACGAGATGGTTGATAAAATAATATTTACGGTTACTCCTATTTTTTCAATTCCTCCTCGCGGAGCGGCTGCTGTTGAAACGTGGATGTATCAGGTTGCTCAGCGTACCAATTTTCCAAATCGTATTGTTTGTATCAAAAATCCAGGATACTCAAATTACACCTTTGTTAATGATAATTGTAGTATTCATAGGGTTGGATTCAGTCGCATATATAAGCGGTTATTTCAAAAATGGACAAGACTTGATCCTCTTCCATATTCACAGAGAATATTGAATATTGCACATGATTTTCCTATAACGAAAGAAAGTGTTATTGTAGTTCATAATAGCATGAAGCTATACACTCAAATTCGTAAGCGAGCTCCTCAGGCAAGAGTGGTTATACATATGCATAATGCATTTGAACCAAAATTGCTTGAGCAAAATGTTAAAATGATAGTGCCTAGTTTATACTTGAAAAAGTATTACCAATCTTATTTAGCAAATGCAGATATTGAGATTGTACCAAATGGAATTGATTTAGAAACCTATCAATCTAATTTTCAGCCGATCACTAGAAGCGAACTTAATATCTCCCCTGAAGAGAAAATTATTTTTTATGCTGGGCGTATCGTCCCTGACAAAGGCATATTGCTGTTGATGCAATCATTCGAAAAATTGGCCGCTGCTCACAAAAATTTAAAATTAGTTGTGATTGGTGATTATACAGAAATGAGTAAAAGTGACAAAGGTGCATATCAACGCAATGTCAGGGAAATTGCAAAACGTTTGAAGGATCGTTGCATTATGTTAGGAAGCATACCGCCTGAAAAGATGCATTGTTATTACCCACTGGCAGATTTAGTCGTCATTCCTTCCCAGTTCCAGGAACCATTTTGCATGGTGGCAATTGAAGCTATGGGTGCTGGTAAGCCTGTTTTAGTGAGTACGCGTGGGGGGATGACGGAATTTGTCAAAGAAAATACAACGGGATTCCATTTAAAAGAACCTATGACTGCAGACTCCATAAGCAGCGATATTTTAAAAACGTTAGCGAATCCTGAATTAACAGCAGTTGCAAAGCAAGGTCAGGACTTTGTGTTTGATCACTACAGTTGGGATGGCGTAACTCAAAGATTCGAAGAGGTTATTCATAATTGGTTTGAATAAATAAAAAGGCCGCATTATGCAGCCTTTTTTATTTTTTACTTGTTTTTCATCGCTAATAATAAGCCGGCGTAAACGCCTAATAAATTTGGTTCAATTTGTTCTACGTTTCCACGGATAACAAAATAACCTATAAAAGATAGTAAGATTATATAATATGCATTATATGGTGAGCGATATTTATTCTTGACGCCATTTTTTATACACTCTTTCAATATTGCACAGTATAGCATCATAAGACTTACCAGCCCTAATAAACCAGTGCCAAACCAGATGAATAGCGCAAAATTATGTGGCCCTATTGATTGTCTAAAGGTCCATTCTGGATAATCAATGACACGTTTATTATAGACATCTTTATATGCAACGTTACCGTAACCATAACCAATAACAGGATTTTCTAATATTAGATCGAGTGCGCTGCCTTGAGTACCATTTGCATAGCGATAAGAACTATTAGTTTGTTGAAGTTTATACGTTAGCTTTGCGGTCATCTCCTTATGTGTGAAAATAACCGACAATGCAATGATGGCAACCATTACTCCTACTAATAGTAACTTCCATTGTTTAAACATCAGAATCCATATTAATCCAATGACTAACACGGAAAGCCAGGCCCCTCTGGATAAAGTTCCTAATATCAGAAAAATAAAAATAACGCTTAGAACCACAAAAGAAATGCGGTATTTTGCTGATTTGATAAGCCAGAGATTTAACAATGCAGGAAATAAAAAGACCATCGAGTCAGAAATGCTACGGTGTCTATAATCTGCAAATGGCATTACCCCTTGTTGATAGTCCTTATAATAGGCAATCAATTCAGAAAAACAACGTAAGCCCAACGCACTTATAAATGAGAAGAAAACGATTTTTTCGACATCTTCTCTTTTCTCGTCTCTCAATATGACCGGTATTGCTATTGTGCATAGTAAAGTATTTTCAATGATAGCTTTGAAAATTTCCTTCATGCTAGCACCTGCATCTGGGGATTGAAGAAGTGATAGCAATGCAGCAATAGTTAATATGGCAACACTACCAAAAAGAAATGTTTTAAATAGTGAGAGATAGTGTTTTGGCCGTTTGCAGAGATAGACGATTGTCGTTATTGTCATAAGAATAACAATAAGATGTTTATACCTTGTAATCCCACCCAAAAAATAGGTGGTAATGAATAAGAATACGAGAGCTCTGTTCCAGTACGCTATCCAGTTTTTTTTCTCGAGAGAGAAAAATAATGTTGAGGTCATCTTATCTCCGATGTCAACTTATTGGTTATTATTTCAAGATTTAAATTTTGAAAAACGGTTTGAGCTGGCAAATCTGCAAGAGACATACTTGTAGAACGACACTCTACTTGATTCTTCCCATACCCACCAATTAATCCCGGATCGGTTGGTCCATAAACCGTGATATTGGTTCTATCCAGTGCCGCCGTTAAATGGCTTAACCCCGTATCCACCGACACTACAAATTTAGCCCCGGCCAGCACGCGGGCAACGCCTTCCAGACTCATCTTCGGCAATACTTCAACATAAGCAAATCCTTCC